>DASQFN010000106.1 GCA_035633115.1 Gemmatimonadaceae bacterium
GCATTGAGCCCCTAGATTTCATTCAATGACAGAGGAAATGATCGTGACCAGCATAGCCGAACTTCCCGCCACGACCGGCACCGATGTACCGGAGCTCAACCATTTCGCCGTCAGCCCCGGCCGGCTTCCATTCAACGTTGCCGATCTCTCCCTCGCCGAGTTCGGCCGGAACGAGATCAGGCTGGCCGAGCACGAGATGCCAGGTCTGATGGCGCTGCGCGACGAGTATCGCGGTCAGCGTCCACTCGCCGGCGCAAGGATCATGGGATCGCTGCACATGACCGTGCAAACCGCGGTTCTCATCGAGACTCTCGTCGAGCTTGGTGCCGACGTGCGCTGGGTGTCGTGCAACATTTTCTCGACCCAGGACCACGCCGCCGCGGCCGTGGTCGTCGGAAGGAACGGCACGATCGGCGATCTACAGGGCACTCCGGTGTTCGCATGGAAGGGTGAGTCGCTCGAGGAGTACTGGTGGTGCACCGACCAGGCGCTCGTCTGGCCCGATGGCTCGGGGCCGAATCTGATTCTTGATGATGGCGGCGACGCGACGCTTCTCGTTCACAAGGGGGTGGAGTTCGAGAAAGCTGGACGCGTTCCCGAGTTCGATCCCAGGAAGGATTCCGAGGAATATGAGGTCATACTCAATCTCCTTCGGCGCGAGCTCAAGAAGGATCCGCAGCGCTGGACTCGGATGTCCAAGGATCTACGCGGCGTCTCCGAGGAGACGACGACAGGGGTGCACCGCCTCTATCAAATGATGGAAGCGGGGACACTTCTCTTCCCCGCGATCAACGTCAACGACTCCGTGACCAAGAGCAAGTTCGACAACCTCTATGGCTGCCGTCACTCGCTCACCGACGGAATCCTTCGCGCGTCCGACGTGATGCTGGCCGGCAAGGTCGCTGTGATCTGCGGCTATGGTGACGTCGGCAAGGGTTGCGCGCAGGCTCTGAAAGGCCAGGGCGCGCGCGTAGTGATCACCGAGATCGATCCGATTTGCGCACTGCAGGCGGCGATGGAAGGCTATCAGGTCACGACGCTCGAGGAAGTTGTCGAAACGGCTGACATCTTCGTCACGGCGACCGGCAACAAGGACATCATTACCGCGGCCGACATGGCACGAATGAAGGACAAGGCGATAGTCGGCAACATCGGTCACTTCGACAATGAGATCGACATGGCCGGCCTGAAGAAGGCGCGCGGCGTGAAGCGTATCAACATCAAGCCTCAGTACGACGAGTGGGTGTTCCCCGACGGTCACAGCGTGATGATTCTCGCCGAGGGCCGTTTGCTCAACCTTGGTTGCGCGACTGGTCACCCGAGCTTCGTGATGTCGGCGAGCTTCTCGAATCAGGTGATGGCGCAGATCGAGCTGCACCAGAACGCCGGGAAGTACGAGACGCGGGTGTACACGCTGCCGAAGCATCTCGACGAAAAAGTCGCGCGGCTCCATCTGCCGAAGCTCGGCGTGAGGCTCACGAAGCTGACTCAGGACCAGGCGGATTACCTCGGCGTTCCTGTCGAGGGGCCGTACAAGCCGGAGATGTACCGCTACTAGCGCGCAACGCATGCAAGTCGATTCCGGCCAGAGCCTCAGTCAAACTCTGCGATGAGCAGAACGGGAGAAATGCGCGCAACTCCTCCCGTTGTTGCTATGGCACCGTCCAGACAACGGCTCGCTGCGTGCCGGAATTGACGCTGCTAAACCCAACCACCTGCCTGCTGCCATTGGATTGCGCGTTGTTGACGCCGTAGGCCTCGCTGCGGCTGTCGCCTTTAAGCGGACCGAGGCCACGCATTCCAGTTGTCGTGGACCAGATGAACCCGTGCGTGCTGCGATTCCGCGATGTCAGACTCCAGCCGACCACCTCGTTTGTCGAGTTGAGGGCGAAGGCGGCGCTCACTTGTCCGCCGAGCGTGCCGAGGTCCGTCCTTACGAGATTACCAGGACGCGGCCACAAAACGGCGTGGGCCTGGCATCCTGACGGCGGAGTGCCCAAGCAGGCGCTGCCTGCGATATCCCCGCCGCTATTGCTTGCCCAGGCTCCAGCATACAGGCCGGCCTTCAGCGTGTCGGGGGGATTCCACGACGTGCCGTTGAACGCCCAGCGTACCGCCCACTCTTTGCCTGCGGCATCGTACGCGTGGCCAGATACATTGCCGGCGTCGTCGATGCCGCGGGCATCAGCTGACATTCCGCGCACCAGCGCTGGAAGATCCTCCCGGCACAGGCCCGGTCCCGGTCGCCAAACCACGGCTCTCGTGATCGACCCGTCCCTCCGGTAGCCAGCGACAGTGCCGCCGGAGTTGATCGCCACGGCGGCATCAGGCCCGAAATCAAAGGCGGCGCAGCCGAGGACGACCGACCCTCCTCCGGCAGCGGGCCAGAGCACGGCGCGGTGCGGGTCGCCGCCCCTGCCGACGATGTTTCCGGTTGCGTTGATTGCAGCGGCGCTGCCGTAAAGTCCATCCGGAAGCTGCGCAACCGTCCACGCTCCGCTCTGCAACGTCCACTTGACTGCGTTCCCGGAGCCTGCGGCGTCGATGCTCTGACCCACGATCGTGCCTCCGTCATTGATCCCGTTGGCGCCGGCCGCGCCGCCGAGCGACGGCAGTGCGGTGACGGTGATGGAGGGCGACGCCAGCGGCTTCGCAGCGAGCGGGGTCAAATCCTCGCCGACCTCCGCTGAACGCGTTGGGCTTTCACAAGCCGCGATGAAACAAGCTGCGAGTGCGACAAGCCGAGTGGACTTCATGACTCTTCCTTTGCCGGCGCGCGCGGCGCCGAGTGTACGTCGTCTATCATGACGACGTGGCGACGTGGACGCCGGCCTCATGGCACATCCCACAGTGTAGCGCGATCACCAGTGACGTTTCTCCGGACACCGACTGCCTGATGGTTGTCGTTCACGGCGCTGACCCAGCTATCGGCTACCGACGTCCCAGAGATGACGCGTACCGTCCATCCGTCCGCCTTCGGCTCCCAGATGGTCGGGTGAGGATTGCTCAAGCCTGATTTGTCATTCCCCCACCCGCCAATCCGTCCCGCGTCGCTGAGCGCATATGCCCAGTTTTCCTTCCCGCGCGGGATGGGGGGAAGCTCCATGGCTCCGCTCGCTCTGGTCCACGAGAAGCCACGGCGTCCGCCGGATACTGACATGAAACCACCTATTACTTGCCCGGGCTCGTTAATGGCGTAGGCGTAGCTGCTGCTTGCGTTGGGAACGACCAGCTCTTCCGACGTCCACGCCCCACCGGATTTCGTCCAGAGCAGCGCTCTGCTCGAAGGCTCCGACGTCCATCCGACGACCTGCGCAGCGTTGTTGACGCCCCTGGCTTGGCTGTAAAGAACCCCGAGATACTCCATGACGCCTGCCGACCAGAAGAACGCCGCCGACGGGCCTCCACCACTTATGTAGCTCGTCCCTACTATCGCCCCGTTCTCGCTGATCGCATACGCCTCACTGCGTACGCCGCCGAGCGTCCCGAGGTCGCGCATTCCATCGGTCGCTGTCCAGAGGAAGGCGTGGGTTTCCCCGGAAGCCGTCACGCTGGAGCCCACGACCTGTCCGTTGTCATTGATCGCGTAGGCCCTACTGGAGTTGCCGCCGAGAGTCCCGAGATTCTGCATGCCGCCTACTTTGGTCCACAGGAAGGCCCGGTCCTCACCCGACGGGAGATCACTCCAGCCGACGACTTGGGTGAAGTTGTTGACTCCGAGCGCCTCACTGTCCGCTCCGCCGAGTGTGCCGAGGTCGGTGGCCTGCGTCACTTCGAACAGCTCGATTCCAATACCCTTCTTTCCCAGAAGGGTGATCACGACGACGTCGTACAGGGCGAACGAAGCGTCGCTTTCGATAGTGATGTTTGCGATGAGCTCCGTGGAGCTGACGAAGGTCGTCGAATTCGTCTTCACCTTCGTCACGGTTCCAGTCGTATCCCCGTTCAACGCCCACACTGCGCGCGAGCCTGGCTCGAACCCTGAGCCAAAAACCTGAACGCTCAGTGTGGTGGAGACAGCGGCGGAGGAAGGATTGGTCGATTTTACGGTCGGTCCTCCGCCCGCACCGCCCCGCGCGAGACGGAGATCGATTTTCGGCGCTGTCGGAACAGGATCGGTGCAGGCAAGCACGCAGACGGCGGCAAGCGCCGCGCTACGCCACTTCAATGATCGGTACGTCGAAAAACGTATCATTGCGCCATCCGGTTGATGAGCGTGTGACTTCTGTTGATGTAGTACGGACACCCGCCGGTCTTTGTGCGATCGTCGATTCTCCACAGCGTCGGCGACGGACGAGCGCCAGCAGACAGGAAAGCCTGCGCAGGGGTGGCACATAGGCTTCCCCGTGGAAGGACAGGAAAGTGCCTTTCAAGTGTGGTGGGGACGCGCTAGTCACTTTTTGCGGGCTGTTGACGAATTTCGTCCGCTCCGCCGATCTGGTACGCCGCCCAGTAGTAGGGACTTCCGAAGCGCTTGTCGCGTATGAGTTCCCGCTGCGCCGCGGCCAGTGCCTCAGGAGCGGCCATTCCAATGAGTCTCGAGTAGAAGCGGGCGGCGAATTCCGCGGCGCCGTCATCGCCGATTCGCCAGAGCGTCGCTGCTACCGATGAGGCGCCAGCATAAAGAAATGCCTGGGCCAGCGTGGCGTAATCCTCTCCCGCTGCGGATTGATTCGACTCGATCCCGAGCGCGGTCTCACAGCCGGACAGGAACACCAGTCGGGCGGCAAGACGAAGACCGAGCACCTCGTGTACTTCGAGGCGTCCATCGTCGTCCACGGCACCGGAGCCTCTCGCCATCTCGACCCGCGAGAACATCGGATTGCGCGGATTCATCACGCCGTGCGTGGCGATGTGGACGATCCCGCTCCGCTCTAAAGCGTTTCGCAGCTGACGCTCGGTCGCAGCCGCGCCTACGACGCTCGCTCCTCCGCGAATCGCCCGACTGAACGCGCGTGCTTCGCGCGCGGAGCCAGGCAGCTCGGAAGAGAACGGTGCAAATGCGAGTGGCTGCATCGCGACCGGCATGTCTCGCAACGATGGCGGCTTGCCGCGCAACACGGCAACCGCGGCGGCCGATGGCAGATGAGTCAGCGAGTAGTCCTCTATCAGGTACCGCCCCGCGGGTCCGTCCCTGAGCGCAGCGAAAGGCACATAAGCCAGCGCGCCATGAGGCACGATGATCAGTCTCCGCACATTCCTTAGAAGTCCCGTTCCTTCGGCCGGCCCGATCAGCGCTGAGCGTAGTCCGGCGAGCACGTCACCGCTTGTGCTCGCCGGGGTGGTCCGTTTCCCGAGAACATTTAGCGCGATCCTCACCCTTCGCTCGATGTCGGTTCGGCTGACGCCCTGGGACACGCTGCGGATGCTCGCTTTCGTAACGACGAACACCACCAGACGCTCCGGAGCAAGGAGAAACTCCACCAGCGCTTCGTCGGCGCCGAGTGCGCGCTGCACCTCGGTTGTGCTCACCGTTCTTGTCCCGAGCATCGCGCTGCCTGCCGCATCGCGTTCGGAAACGCGAACCATCAGCGCCTCATAAGACGAGCGCGCCGCTGACAACTCAGCAGTCAGCGAAATGGCCCGCGCGGCAGTTTCCGTGTGGCGCTCGGACGGCGGCGTCTCCTCGATCCCGTCAAGCAGGGAGATCAGAACATCTATGCGCCGGAGAATCGATTCGCCAGCGCCGAGTGCGCGGATAGTCGCGCCACCCGCGCCGCCATCACGACTCGTTGCGGCGGCGTTCTCCAGCAGCGATCGACTCCTTGCCGCGTCGGCAACCTCGAAGGCTTCGGACGTACGGCCCAGCCTTAGAAGAACATCGACAAGATCGGCGTAAGGAACGGACTTGTCGGCCAAGAACGATGTCCGCAGAAGTCCGGACCCGAATTTTCCGCGAACGCGTTCGACTGCGGCGATGGCTCGCCTGCCCTCGACTGCGGCTGAATCGAGCTGCGACAATCCGGCGTAGGCGCGCGCCATCATAGCCGATGCCGCCCACTCGGCGCGGTAACCCCCGGCCGACATGTCGGCTCGTGCGCCACGCAACGTCGCCAATACCTCACGAAAGGTGCCCGCGCGATCGGCGATCACTGCTTTCCCCAACGCCACTTCGGCTCTCGCGGTCCTCGCTCCGAGCGCCTTCGAAATTCGATCGGCGTCCTCAAGCCAGCCTCGCGCCACAGTCACCGATCCACCCGGTGACGAGTCCATGTCGGCGAGCAGAAGAAGATCGCGGATTTCCTGAAGGCGCGCGCCCGTTGAGCGATGGATCTCAAGAGCTGCCTTCGCGTTCGCCCGTGCCAGATCGCTCCGGCCAAGAAGGAGTTGAATCTCCGCCGAGCCGCGCAGGTTGGTGCCGCGCTCGACCTCGAGACCGACCTCGCGATTGATTGAGTTCGCTTCCCGGTAGAGCCGCAGCGCCTGCCTCAACCTTCCCGCCTCCCTGTGGAAGCCGGCGATTAGCTCGAGATTGCTGGCTTCTTCCTGCTTGAGCCCCTGGCGACGCGAGAGAGTCAGAGCGCTGTCCAGAGCGGCGAGCGCAAGGCGAGTCTCACCCATCCGGTCGTAGGCGGAGCCCATCTGTCCGAGAGTGTTCTGCTCTCCGGTGCGGTCGCCCACCGCACGCGACAGCAATCTCGCACGAATCAATCTGGGAATCGCGGAGCCCGGATCGCCTGTCTCGACGTCAAGCATCCCTATGTTCGTGAGCGCGCGTCCCTGAATGAGCGTGTCATTCAACAGCATGCCAGCGCGATAAGCCTCTTCGAATCCCACCCTGGCCCGCGCGAAATCGCCGAACTCGGCATGAACCAGTCCTACATTGTTCGCCGCCTTCGCGAGAGAGACCTGATCGCGGGCTGCACGAGCGACCTCAGTGGCCTTTTGATAAAGCAGAATCGCGTCACTCAATCTTCCCTCATTCCACGCCAGAAGACCCAGCGCGTTGTAGGATTTGAACAGATCTGAGGAAACCCCGTGCTGCTGCTTGAGCGCCAAAGCTCTTTCGCCAAGGGAACGCGACTCGGCGTAATTACCCAGGCGATACGCTGCCAAGCCCAGCCACGTGAGGATCCGCGCTTCACTCGGCGGATCAGCAACCGCGCGCGATTCAGCGAGCGCCAATGTCCAGACAGCACGCGCGCTGTCGATCGCGCCGCTTGAGTACGCCGACTCGCCACGCGCGACCATTGCGCCAAGCTGATTCCGTCGCGCGAGGTCAGAGGCGGTGAGAACCTTTGGTGTTACGGCACCGGCGACGGCGCGTTCACCCTTTGACTCGGAACAGCCGGATAGCACAGTTGCGACGATGACAGCTCCTGCCTGCCATCGAATCATCGTGAGATTCGGAAGCGGTGCGTACCGGTCGAAATTGTCCCACCCTCCGGATCGACCGCATCCACGTTCCATAGGTACTCGCGATTCGCATCGAGAGACACGTCAGCCGGAAGCGAGATGATCGTATCCTGTGTCTCGGCTAACCAGATCAGGCCGCCGCCGGCATCGGTAATCGAGAACCGATAGAGAGCTTCTGATCCGTCAGCCCGCCAGGTGAACACCGGGATACCTGTGACGCTCGCCTGGCCAGAGGGCGACACGATGCCCAGGTTGACGGCGCTGCCGGAACTCGCGCGGTTCGCCGCCCGAGTCGGTTCCTCACGTGCGCGCCATGACGACGAGGTTGGGAAAAACGCAATCGCAGCGGCGGCCGCCACGGCCGTGGGCACGATCCACTGCCATTGTCTCGATCGACCGCTGGCGAGGAGCCGGCGAGCCGACGAAATCTCGGTGCGACAGGTGCGACACTCAGCGATGTGCGCTTCGAGTGCGTGCCGGGCATCGGCCGCCAGACCGTTACCCAAATAGGCGGCGACCTCTTCACTTGACGGGTGCTCGGCCATCGCGTCTCCGTTGCCAGGCGAATTCACATCACTCACGATGTGAAACGGAAGGAGCTGGATCCGTGTGCGGTAGATTCTCCGCTGGACGATTCACGGAGCACCACTCGAAACGCCGTTTCGCCTGAGCGCGACCCTCAGCGTTGTAAGGACTTCGTCCAGTCTCCTATAGGCATGCCACCTCGACGGCATCTCGAGACTTCTGGCGACTTCCGGCATGCTGCAGCCATCCTCGAACCGAAGTCTGATAAGAAGGCGATCTCTCGGCTCCAGCGACGCGAGCGCCATCCCCAGCACCGCGTGCATCTGATCGGTGCGAAGTGCGTGCTCCACATCGAAGCCGTGATCATCCACCAGGTAGTCAAGATCTACCTTCGCGCTGATCAGATCGACCAGACGACGCCGTGCTGCTAGGTCGTCGTCCGAATGTGAGCCGTCGCCGTTATTGCGGCGACGCCCATAAATGTGTCGGTGATGATCTCTGCAAAGGCGCTGCGTCACCACGAGAAGCCATGTCGAGAATTCGCTGCGGCCGTCGGCAACGAAGGTGCGCAATCGCCTGAAATCGTCAGCGCGGAGTTGCTCGACGACGTATGCGTAGTGATCCATCGCGCGGTCGGGGTCGTCGCAGACGGAGCGAGCGACATGAAGAATCAACCGGCTGTAGCCCTGCAGAAACTCGGCCCAGTCGGCGTCTAGCGCGGCCGGGTCATTCGACTCCAGCAATCGGTGTAACGCTTCCGTCCGAGCATCGGCCATGCTGGGGAGACCCGCACAGGTTTCTTGCCCTGTTCATACGCAGACCGGCAGCCACGAACATAGGGTTGGGGTGATCGATCCGCAAACTGAAATCGCGAACGCGCACAAACTCAGTCCGCATTCCGTAACACAAAAGAACACACCGGCATCACGCAACAGGAGGCCGGTTGTCAAAGCCATCGTTAGCTCGTGCGCGACGATCACTTCCTTCATATCGTGGCCGAGGTGGCGAACCACCATGGAACGCGTTCCTGAGCGGAGATTGCGCAGAACGAAGCGCTCGTCATTGCCGGACAACATGTACACGCTTTCCACTGAGACACGCGCCCGCGTGAGCAGCGTACCGGCCGGAATAAGCGCGTCGCGACGAAAGTCTCTCGTTGAGTAAGGAGTCTTCAAAGAATCAAGTGTCAGCGTATTCCAAGCTTGGGCCTCGTCCAGACCGCAACCGTCATGTCACAGTCGGTGAGGCCGCGCACGAACGAGCTGGGTACAAACGCACCAGCACAGACTTCGATTGCCCCCCACCTCGGAAACCATGATGAAATCCTCGATTCCGCCCACGCCGGTTTCCACGTTTATGTTGTCGAGCCACGGCATACCGTCGACGAAATAGTTAATGCACCCGGTGCCCCAGGCGTGCGGCCGCCCGACCAGTTTCGCGCGACCGTAGCGATCGTAGGCGCGTCGCAGCATCGGGACGGAGCTGAAAGTTCGAAAAACTGAACCGCGCGCAGGTCCTTGATTTTCTCGGGCCCGATGAAGGCGCCCATTCCGGCCTTTTTTCGTCGCGAGAATCCGACGCGATCGAGCCCGGCATCGAGGCGCATCGCGGTCACGACGACTGTGTCGAGCGTCGGAACGAAGTTCGCGAGTCGCACTGTAAAGTCCTCAGGACTCTCTGAGCTGACGTCTAGAGGAATCTCCGTCGGCTCAAAACCGACGCGGCGAACATTGACCGTGCGCGTGCCCGGCCGCACACCGCGAAGGGCAAAGCGAGGAAGAATTTGATCACACGCCCGAAGAAAGAAGTCATCGTCAGCGGGTTTCGCATACGGCGGAAAATGTACTATCCGGACCGGTAGCCGCACGCGCAACTGGCCGGTGCAATTCACCGGCGCGAGCACACACCGCGGCAAGGGTCGGGGCTGCGCCTTTCCAGCCTATTACGACGTCGTTCGGAAGAAGCGCGTAGCGTCGCTCGAGCTCGGCGCGGTACCACTGCGCTGGAAGCAGTGGGATAACGACAACGGTGACGTCGCGCCTTAGTCCTTCGACTTCCTGCATGTACCAGACGGGATATGTCTCGTTGTCACCGCGGGCGAAAATCACCGCGCCTTTCGGAGCGGAGGTAAGAATTCGCGTCGCGGCGAGTCGCGCCTCAGATGCAACCGGCTCGCTGCGACGATTGACCGCGTTCCAGTTGAGGAACACCGGAAGGATCGCCACCAGCGCCCCGAGCGGGGCGAGTCGCGTCGTTACCGTGGCGCCTCGCATCAGCCGCACCGCTCCATAGCCGGCCCACATCCCCCAGCATATGAATGCCGGGGCAAAGAAATAATCTCTTTCCCGAGCCTCGTGAGGCGCGTTTGTCGGCAGAAATCCCGCGCCGTACGAGGGACCGGCCTTCAGATTCAGATAGATGATGACGCCGATTGTCGAGGTCGCGAAGAGTATCCACATCGCTCGCCAGCTGCGCCGGTCTGTTTTCCGGTGCTTCATGCACCCGACAACCCCGAGCACGGAGAAAAGAAACGTCATTGCCGTCCGTGCCAGGGACGGAGGCGGGTCCGGCGCGAGACTCAGGGCAGCCTGCCAGTCCCAGTACTCGACAAAATTTCCGAGCTGGATGAAAAGCGGCGCCTGCCTTGGCCAGAGCGGCGCGACCGAGTACTGCCGCCGCAGCACGACGTCGGCGAACGCAGTAAGCGTTGACGGATTCCCCTGATTCAGCGAGGGGTCATGCGGGGCGCGCACCAGCATGAACAACACGGCGGACGCGCCCAGCAGAGCCAGCACTATCAGGAGCGGCGACGCGCGCAGGAAATCGCGCAGCGGTCGCTTGGCCAGCGCGAGGTAAAGCGCCGCGGGCAGCGGAACCAGTGCCGTCAGGTGAAGCGCCCACGCGAGCCCGGTAACGTACGCGCCGAGGAAGAGCCAGCGCCGCTGTGACGTCTCCCCCGCCTCGTTGCCGATCCACAGGAGAATACAGCCTCCCAGCAGAGCTACGGCGTAAACCTCGGTCTCATTCGCGTTGAGCCATACGGTCGACATCGCACCCGCACACACCGCCCCGGCAAACGCGACAAGCCGGTCACCAGTCCATCGCACGAAAAGATTCGCGAGCAGAGCGAACGCAGCTGCCGTGCAGACAGCGGACAGCATGTTGACGGAATACGCGAACCCGAAGAGCGGCGCCCAGACCTTAGCCCAGACATTCGCGATCAGGACGTAAAGCGGTGTGCCGGGAGGATGAGGAATACCGAGCGAATGAATTGCGGAGAGAAACTCGCCTGAATCCCAAAGCGTGACACTCGGGGCGAGCGTCGCGAGGTAAACCGCGAGGAGCGTCGCTCCGGTCGCGAGCTCGGCTTTATGCCTCCGAATCTTCTTCAGGCTTCTCTGCATCTCGCGCACGGCCCCTTGCACTCGTTGCCGCTCACTATCCGTGAGCTTGCACGGGCGAAATGAGAGATCAGCTGTGGTCGCTCTTGATGATCGACCATGCCACATCGAGCGCGCGGCGGTGCGCGCGCACATCATGCACGCGAAAGAGCATCGCACCCCGGGTCAGCGCGACAATACTCGCGCCTACCGTGCCCGCGTCGCGCTCGGCGATTGAAAACTCGGCCGGATCCACAGGTTCGCCGGCTCCCTTCATAGCAGCCAAACCCTCGGCCATCCCCTCCTTCACGAATCGCTTCCTCGATGTGCCCACCATGACCGGGTACCCGCACTCCGCGAGAACATCCAGTCCTAGCAGCACCGCGCGTGAGTGCTCTGTGCGCTTTGAAAAGCCAAGCCCCGGGTCGAGCACGATGCGCTCCCGCGCGACCCCGATCGACTCGGCGTATTTCGCCC
This sequence comes from Gemmatimonadaceae bacterium, assembly GCA_035633115.1. Classification (NCBI taxonomy): domain Bacteria; kingdom Pseudomonadati; phylum Gemmatimonadota; class Gemmatimonadia; order Gemmatimonadales; family Gemmatimonadaceae; species Gemmatimonadaceae bacterium. The sequence continues at coordinate 11,739 of DASQFN010000106.1, forward strand.
GCGACGCCAGCTCTCCAATTATCGTCGCGACGGGATCGTCTCCGTAGTCCGCGTGGTCGTAGCTGGCCATCTCCGAGACGTCGCCCCGCGAGTGCATCAGAATCACGGCGCAGTCGCTCCACCGGACAACTCGCCCCATCATCGGATCGAGCCGGAGGGCCGATACGTCGTTCACCATCGTTGCGCCGACCCTGAGCGCGGCCGCAGCCACCTCCGCCTTGTTCGTGTCGACCGAGATTGGAAGGTCAGGCCAGCGCTCGCGCACCGCTACAACGACCGGAACCACGCGCCTGATCTCTTCTTCCGGCTCGACTGCAGTCGCGCCGGGCCTCGTTGATTCGCCGCCGATCTCGAGGGCATCCGCGCCATCGGCAACCAACCGCCTCGCATGCGCCACGGCGTTCGCGGGCGAAAAAAAATTACCCCCGTCGGTGAAGCTGTCGGGGGTAACGTTGATGATGCCGATTACAATTGGGTGATCGAGAACGATTTCATTCGAGCCGGCGCGCAGCCGGCGCGGCTCCTTCACCGCGCCGTGCTGCTCGCCAATTCCCGTCACGCAGGAGCGACCTCCGGTCCACCGAAGAGCGGGGGCTTGGCCGGCTTCGGCTGCGCCGGCGACGATTCCTTCACTGCGGCCGGCGGAAGCGGAGGCGGTGCCGGCCGCGGGGCGAGCGTTTCGCCGCGCGCCAGCTGTTGCACCTCGTCGCCGGTAAGTGTTTCACGATCGAGAAGTGCCGCAGCCACGGTGTGCAGCAGTGCAAGGTTCTCGGTCAGCGTTTCCTTTGCGCGCGCGTACGCTTCCTTGATCACGCGCGTCACTTCCGAATCCACGAGCTGGGCAGTGCGCTCAGAGACTTCACGTCTCGTCTGAAGCTCGCGTCCCAGGAAGAGCTCCTGCTCGTTGTCGCCAACCAGTATCGGGCCGATCGCGTCCGACAATCCCCACTGGCTCACATACCGTCGCGCCAGTCCCGTGGCCTGCTGGATGTCGCTCGACGCGCCCGTCGTCACCCGTTCGTGACCGAACACCAGCTCCTCGGCAACCCTCCCGCCGTACATGCGCACCAGCATCGCTTCGAGCTGTTCCCGGGTGATCGACAGACGGTCATCCTCCGGCAGAGTGAAAGCGAGACCCATCGCGCGACCGCGGGGAACAATCGTGACCTTGTGGAGCGGGTCGTTGCCCTTTGTCTTGATCGTGCACACAGCGTGCCCACCTTCGTGATAGGCGGTGAGCTTGCGCTCCTGCTCGCTCATCACCATGGACTTCCGCTCGACGCCAAGCATGACTTTATCCTTCGCGTCCTCGAGGTCTACCATATAGACCTTATCGTGATTCCGGCGAGCAGCGAGCAGCGCGCCTTCGTTCACGAGATTGGCCAGGTCCGCACCGGACATGCCCGGAGTTCCACGGGCAAGTGTCGTGATGTTGACGTCGTCCGCCATCGGCTTGTTGCGCGTGTGGACCTTGAGAATGCCCTCGCGTCCGCGCAGGTCGGGAGCGTCGACGACAATCTGACGGTCGAACCGGCCCGGCCTCAGGAGCGCGGGATCGAGAACGTCGGGACGGTTCGTCGCCGCGATGAGAATGACACCGTCATTCGACTCGAACCCGTCCATCTCCACGAGAAGCTGATTGAGCGTCTGCTCACGTTCGTCGTGTCCGCCGCCAAGCCCCGCGCCGCGGTGGCGGCCGACGGCGTCGATCTCGTCGATGAAGATGATGCACGGCGCATGCGCCTTGCCCTGCTCGAATAGATCACGCACTCGAGACGCGCCGACCCCTACGAACATCTCGACGAAATCGGAACCGGACATGGAGAAGAACGGACGGCCAGCCTCGCCGGCTACCGCGCGAGCAAGGAGCGTCTTCCCTGTGCCTGGAGAACCGACAAGAAGCGCGCCTTTGGGAAGGCGTCCGCCGAGCTTGGTGAACTTCTGAGGATCCTTCAGGAACTCGATGATCTCTTCGAGCTCGACCTTTGCTTCATCTGCTCCGGCGACGTCGGCGAAAGTGACCTTGGGCGAATCAGCGGTGAGCAGTTTCGCCTTCGACTTGCCGAACGAGAAAGCCTTCGCGCCGCCCGACTGCATCTGGCGGAGGATGAGCATCCACGCGCCGAAGATTATTATGTAGGGCAGAATCATGAAGATCACGCTGCCGAACGAGGTGCTTTCGCGTTCGGCGCGAATCTGCACTCCCTTCTCCTGCAATCGTGTCACCTCACGATCGGAATCCTTGATCGGAAGGAGAACGGTGAAGCGGGACGCCGGCCTGTTGTTGATCTGTACACGAGTCCGGAACTCACCCGTGACGAGCTTCCCTTCCTGCATGGTGACGGCGGCAACGTTGCCTCGCTCGACCTCCTGATTGTACTGGGTATAGGAGATCTGCGGTGCGGCTTCCTTCGCGCCCGACATGTATGTGAACAGAGTTCCGGCGAGCAGGACGAGCAGCACCCAGAATGAGAGCTGCTTCGAGGCCTTGCCCCATTTTCCCGGAGCCTTTGGTTTCTGTGACATTGTTGGTAGTGGCATTACTGCAAACTCGCTATGTACGGCAAATGGCGGAAATTTTCCGCGTGATCCAATCCATACCCCACAAGGAACTCGTTGGGTGCATCAAATCCGACGAATCTGGTCTCGTAGTGCAACTCGTCGGCGATCCGTTTGTGTAAAAGAGCGCAAATTCCGAGCGAGCGCGGCGAGCGCTCCTCGAGGAGCGCCATAAGCTTGTTGAGCGTGCGGCCGGAGTCGACGATGTCCTCCACGAGCAGGATCTGCTTTCCCTCAAGACGCGTCTCGGGATCGTAAAGCAATCTCACAGTACCGCTGGAGACCGTTGCGTCCCCGTAGCTCGCCGCAACGAGGAAATCCACCTGCAGGGGCCGCGTGATCTGTCGTACGAGGTCGCTCAGAAAGATAAAGCTCCCCTTGAGCAATCCGAGAACGAGAAGCTCGCCGTCCGGGTAGGCGGCAGTGATTTCGGCGCCCAGCTCCGCGACGCGTCCAGCGATTGTCTCTTCGTCGAATGCAATTCGTTTGACGGTGCGGCCGGAAAGGCGTGGGTCGGCGACAGCGCTCGTCACATCCGCTCCAGCTGCTCGACACTGAGTGGCGGGAGCAGCACAAGTCTCGACGCGCGCGTTGCTTCCACCCGTCGCCAGTCCCATCTGCGAAGCAGCAAGTGATCGCGAAACATTCGGACTTCGACCCCTCCAGAGAGCTGAATCGAGCCGCCGGTCACACCTTTCGTTGTAAACTCGGCAAGACGGTGGGTTCCTCGACGATCCATCACCACATTGGCCCTCGCCGCGATGGTCGGCCAGAGCGCGCGAAGAGATTCAGCATCATATCCCCGCAGGTCGGCCCTCGCAATGCGAAGAGAGCCGTCCTCTCCCTGCCGCACGTCGATTTCGTCGGCAATCTCAGCCATCCGCGCGCGCCACTCGGCGGAACGTTTCGCGATCGACAGAAGCTGCTTCGGAAATCGGGGATGGAGCTTCGAGATGGCGGGAAGCAAATCGTGACGCACGCGATTTCGAAGATGCGACCGCGCGGCGTTCGTCGGGTCCTCGACGTACGGGACGCCATGCAGCTCCGAATAGCGCGCAATGTCGGAGCGGCGGAGATGGAGGAATGGGCGAATGACCTCGGAGTCCGCGAACAGCGCCGCGAGTCCGCGCGGGCCGGCATCTCTCAGAATGCGGATGAATACTGTCTCGATCTGATCGTCCAGCGTGTGAGCGGTTGCGATCGGAGCCCGAAATTGGGATGCCTTCCCTCTGAGGAACGCCCAGCGGGCCATTCGCCACTCGTGCTCCGTGGTGGCGGATGCCTGCGTCCTCGCCGTTGTGAACGCCAGGCCAAGGTCTCTGGCGCGGCGGCGGACAACCTCCACTGCCCGCCTGGCCGGCGCACCGGTTCCATGATCGAAACTGGCGACGAGAAGCGTCGGCCGTTTCGCCTTTGGAAGGGACGCGGCAGCGTGCAGCAGCACCATCGAGTCGATGCCGCCGGATACGGCCAACAGCACGCGGCGGAGCCCGGTGAATTCCGCTCCGACCGCATGCATGACTTCATCTCCTTCATGCCGGCGACCTGCCATGGTATTTTAATCTAAACCGCCGCTTCGGAGTGATGAATGGAAACGCACGGTCCGCTTGGAACTTTGTGGGTGTCGTTTGGGCTTATCGGGTTCTACCTTGCCCTGATATGGCTCAATACCCTCCTTGGAATATTCCTCACTCCTCTCTTCCTTATCCCCGGCACTTGGCTGATGGATTGGGTCGAAAAGAGGAAGCGCGCTCGGGACGGCACGGCTACCACGAACGACGCGTTGACCGCTGACCGCTGACGGCTCCCCGGTCCCCGGCACCCGTCACCCGTCAGTTTACCAGTCGTATAGCGCACGATAGAACGCGCGATTCCGAACAACTCCCCGTACATAATCCCGAGTCTCGACGTACGGGATCCGCTCCGTGAACATCTCCGGATCGCTGGCACCCGCTTTTCGTACCCACCGATTAACCCGCGACTCGCCAGCATTGTACGCCGCGAGAATCTGGACAACCTCGCGATTGCCGCGGAACAATCCCGCAAGGTGCGCCGTTCCGAGGCGAATGTTCATCACGGGCTCGTAAAGCCGGTCCGCATTGAGCGCGGGAATGCCGCGTGAGCGCGCCAGAGCGCGGCCGATGTCCGGCATCAGCTGCATCAGCCCGCGCGCACCAACTGGCGATGTCGCTCTCGGGTCGAAGCTGGACTCCGCCCTGATCAGACCAGCGACAAGCGCTGGGTCCAGCCCGTTCGCGCGCGCGCTGGAGTCCAGCGCTTCGCGCTCGACCACCGGGTACATGAGCCGATAATTCTGGGGCGTCGGCCCGATCTCGCTGACGGCGCGGCGGCCGAGCGTGATGCCGCGCTGCGATTGCTCACCACCCCTGAGAGCGCGCGCTGTCGCGACCAACCGATCCGGAGATTTCGTCGCATCGCTGAAGAGCTGGTCGAACTCGAGCTTCGCCTCGGTATCCATGCCGACGTCCTGCAGCATCGCAATGCGCTGAGTCGCTTCCTCGACATCGCGCACTCGCGGGTAGCTGTCGGTCCGGCTGCTGTCACGAAGCAACGGCACTCTCAGACGGCGCGAGCTCAGGACCGAGTAGTACGACGCTCCGTCTCGCGCCATCACCGCTCGCCAGTGCGCCTCGGCCTTCGCCTTGTCACCGCGCTTTTCCCACGCGCGGCCCGCCCAATAGGTTGCCGCTAGAGCGTCGTCGCTCTGCGGATAAAACTCGGAGAGAGAGTCGAGCTCTGCGGCGGCGGCTGCGTAATTCCGTGACACATACGCTATCAGTCCCGCTCGGAAGAGAGCGGTGGGCGCGTGTCGTGATCGCCGAAATCGCTGCACGATCGTCTTGAGCGTCGCGCGTGCATCGGCATCGCGCAGCTCATCGCTCGCGAGGTCGGACAGCAGCAACAGTGCGGACGCCGAGCTGGTATCAGCGGGAAAAGCCGTAGTGATTGCACGCAGTGCCGCCCGGGCTTCGCTCCCCCGCCCCATCGCGAGCACCGCACGCGCACGCTGATAGCGAGCCGCGGCGACAAGCGGCGCCGGCGAAGTGACTTTTGCAAACTCCGCCGCCGCCTCGGCGTCCCGATTCAACCTCGCGAGCATCATCCCATCCGCAAAATGATCCTCGCTGTTGCCGAGTCCGGCGCGGAATGCGGCGGCGTAGCCAGCGACGGTGCGTGCGGTAGACCCCGCGTGATACGCAGCGCGAGCGAGCGTGAGCTGCTCAGACGGAGAGGCCTGCGGGAACAGCTTATCGAACAACGCTACGCCGTTGCGTGCGCCCTCGCGGTCGGGCCGGCTCGCGAGATAAGCGATGAGCTGGCTGCGCGCCTGAGCCATTCTCGCAGCGTCCGTCGGGCGAGCAGCAGTCAAGCGAACCGCGTCGATCTTCATCCCCGCAGCTTCATAGGCGCGAATGGCTGCGTCGATGTCCCCCGCTCGCTCGAGGGCAATCGCTTCAGTCGGTGCCTTTCGGGTTTTCGCCACGTCTGTCTCGAGCTTGCGGTAGTATTTCTGGCGGTCGGAAGCATCAGTCGTGACCCCGGCGGCGCGGAGGTAAAGCCAGTCGCTGATCGGCTCGAGATTTTCCGAGGCGGATTCGTACAGCATTTTCGCGCTGTCGAGCTTGTCCGCACGATCGAGTGCGCGCGCGCGCAGAACCAGCTCGCGATCGGCCGGCGGCACCACGTGCGGGATGCTGTCGGCCGCTGCCTCCGCGGCGGATGCATTGTTCGTCCGAGACGAGGATGACTTGTCACCGCAGCCGGCTGACGAAAGCAGTAGCGCGGCGAAACAGAAGAGCGGTGCTAGCGCCAACGGCTGTGTGCTCCCCGCAATAGCTCGTCCGAGCCAGGCGGTCCCCAGGTTCCGGCGGGGTACTTTGGAATGTCGCGCGGCTTCCGCCGCTCGAGATACTTGAGGAGCGGATCGATGAGCTGCCAAGCGGCTTCCACTTCGTCGCTTCGCGTGAAAAGCGTCTGGTCGCCGATCATGATGTCAAGCAGCAGAGTCTGATACGCCGGCGGCGTCTCGGCACCGAATGCTTCCGCGTACGAGAAATCCATGTCCACCGGTGCGATCTCGAGGTGCGGTGTCAGCTCGTTCTCTGCCCCCGGTGTCTTCACGTTGAAGCGCAGGGAAATCCCCTCGTCCGGCTGCACGCGCATCACGAGAGTGCTCGGACACTTGTCGGCGAGCTCGTCCTGACCGAACAGGAGCACGGGGGGCGACCTGAACTGAATCGCAATCTCCGAAGTTCGCTTCGCGAGACGCTTGCCCGAGCGCAGATAAAACGGGACGTGCCTCCATCGCCAGTTGTCGATGGTAAACCTTATCGCGGCGAATGTCGGCGTCGTCGACTTCGCGGCAACGTTCTTTTCTTCGCGATATCCGGGAACAGGCTCACCTTTCAGCTCGCCTGGGGCATACTGGCCAAGCGCAACCGGTGGGTCCCCGTTGCCCACAAGGGGTCGCACCGACCGGAGCACCTTGACCTTCTCATCGCGCACCTCGTCGCCGTTGTACGCGATGGGCGGCTCCATGGCTGCAAGCGACAACAGCTGAAGCAAGTGGTTCTGGAACATGTCGCGGATGATCCCGGCTTCCTCGTAGTACTTGCCGCGCGTCTCGATTCCAGCCGTTTCCGCGACTGTGATCTGGACATTCTTTATATACTGCCTGTTCCACAGCGGCTCGAAAATAGGATTCGCGAAGCGCACGACGAGGATGTTCTGAACGCTCTCCTTCCCCAGGTAGTGATCGATTCTGTAGATCTGATGCTCATGCAGACGGTCGAGCACCACACGGTTCAGCTTCTGCGCGCTCGCCAGATCTCTCCCGAACGGCTTCTCGATAACAACGCGTGACCAGGGCCGCTCGTCGGGCGGTTTCATGCAGGGCGTCAATCCACTGGACGAGAGATGTTCCACGGTCGTCTCGAACACACTCGGTGGAATGGCGAGGTAGAACATTCTGTTGCGGTTGGCCGTTGTAACTCCGGCCTCGATTTCCTCGAGGCAGCGTGCGATGCTCTGATAGACCTCGGAAGTCGAAAGGTCGCCGGCGGTGTATCGAATGCGCTTCGAGAGCCACTCCCACGCTTCGTTGTCGAGTGATTTGATCTCGTCCGACCGCTCCAGGGCTTCACGCATTGAAGCCGCGAAAGCGCTGTCCTCCATCGGGTCGCGACCAACGCCAAGAAGCGCGAACGTCTCGGGCAGGAGGTGCTGGGCGGCGAGATAGTAGATCGCCGGCATCAGCTTGCGATGCATGAGGTCGCCGCCGGCGCCCAGAATTACTGCGGTGCATGGGTCGGTGCGCTCCCGCTTTTGCGCCATGCGGAAGCGCTTGCCCGGAACTGCTGTGACGTGTGGCGTCGTCATGCCTTCTTTACCGCGTGACCGCCGAATTCGTTGCGCAGAGCGGCGATGACCTTCGCACCGAAAGAGTCGGACTGGCGCGAGCGGAGGCGCGCGAGCAACGAGAGTGTAATCACAGGCGCCGGTACGTCGAGGTCGATTGCCTCCTGCACGGTCCACCTGCCTTCGCCTGAATCCTCTACATATCCCTTGAGCGCATCCAGGTTCGGATCCTTTTTGAACGCACGCTCAACCAGCTCATTTACCCACGAGCGCACGACGCTCCCGTGATTCCAGACAGCCGCGATCCTCCCCAGATCGAGCTTGAAGTCCTTCGAGGCGTGCAGGATCTCGTAGCCTTCGGCATACGCCTGCAGCATTCCGTACTCGATGCCGTTGTGGACCATCTTGACGTAATGTCCGGACCCCGGCGGCCCCATGTGCGCATAGCCATCCTGCTGCGCGAGTGACTTGAAGATCGGCTCGCAGACGGCGAAGGCTTCGGGAGAAGCGCCGATCATCAGGCAGTAGCCGTTCTCGAGACCCCAGATTCCGCCGCTCGTACCCGAGTCCACGAAATGAATGCCCTGGCTTTCGAGCTCGGCGGCGCGGCGCATCGTGTCGTGGAAGTTTGAATTTCCACCATCGATTATCACGTCGCCCTTCGCGAGCCCCGGGATAAGCGCGCCAATCGTGTCATCGACAGGCTTTCCCGCAGGGACCATGATCCATACGACGCGCGGGGAGGTGAGCTTCGCCACTACGTCGGCAGGCGCGGTCGCTCCCTGGGCGCCCAGGCCAACGTACTTCTGCACCGCCTCAGCGCTGCGATCGAACACGACCACGCGGTGGCCGTCCCTCATAAGCCGCTCCGTCATGTTGCCGCCCATCCGGCCCAGGCCGATCATCGCGAGTTGCATCGTCTACCCGTGTTGAATGTTGAGCTCGAGCCCTGACGCTGCGAGAGCACGCCGAAGCTGCTCCGCCGATTGAAACAGAATCACCTTGAAGCCAAACGCAGCCGCGGCCGCAATGTTCTCCTCGCGATCGTCGATGAAGAGGGATTGCTCAGCGCGCGCCGCAGTTACCTCAACGCATCGCTCGAAGAAATTCGGCGCGGGCTTCCGCACCCCGATCCAGCACGATGCAAGGAACGTGTCGAAAATCTCGGTCAAACCGAAGAGCCTCATGCGATAGCGACTGAGCTCCTCGGATTCGTTGCTCGCTATGCACATGCGAACCGATTTGCTCGCACACAGGGCACGGGCAACGGCAAGGCTGTGGGGAAAAGGCTTGCTTTGCCTGTACATAAAGGCCTTGAAGTCTTCGGGAGTGAAGCTCCGGGGCTTGATGAAAACGCTGCGATCGAGGTACTCGTCGAGCGTGAGCCTGCCTTCCTCGAATGCCGCGACAATCTCATCGTGACGGCGCGTGTAGTCGTCGAGATCGATGGCGAAGTGCGCCGCGGCCTCACGCCTATCATTCCTGTCCCAGCCATTCGTCGCCAGGACTCCGCCGATGTCGAAGAACACGTGAGTTATCGTCATTCAGCCGACGAGGACAGCGCGCGCCGGCGCGCCGTCGAGCCCCGCGAGTCGGAGTGGCAGACAGATGAGCTCGTATTCTCCGGGAGGAGGCTCGCTCAGATCGAGACCCTCGACGATGACGACGCTTTTCTCGAGAAGCGTGAGGTGCGTCCGATGATGCCCCGAGTGGAACTGCTCGATCGAGTAATAATCGATACCGACCAGCTCGACTCCGCGTCGCACGAGATACTCGGCACCGTCGGGGGCGAGATACGTGTAATCCTTCACGAACTCCGGCCGCCGGAGCAGGGAGGAATTCCGCGTCTTCAGAAGAACACGCGTGTGCGAGCCGATCTCCTGCCGCTCGAGGTCCGCGGCACCGATGGACATGAGATCATCGCCGAATGCGAGCAGAATTGCGCGCCCGATGAGCCGGTCGAGCGGAATTCGATCGACGGTCTGCCCATCGTCGAAGAAATGCTTCGCGGCGTCTACGTGCGTACCGGTGTGCGATCCGAGGGCGACGGAGGACACATTTGCCCCGGCGCCCCTGGAGATTGCCTGCTGTGCCTCGATTGTGATCTCCGGATTCCCGGGATAGACCACGCCGCCGGCTTGAACGGGCGTCGAAATGTCGTAGATGCGGGTCATGCGGCGATGGACAGAGGCAACCCTCGTTCCATCGCTGATTTCAGGACGGGAGACTGGTTGACTGGCTCACGCTCAGAATGAAGCGCGGTATCTCCGCCCGGAAGTTGTTGCCGTCGGCCGAGAGGAAGTTGTAGTGGCCTTCCATGAATCCCTCACCCGACTTGAGGATGCAGAAGCTCTGATACTCGTGAATGTTGCCGGGAGCGAGAATCGGCTGCTCGCCCACTACGCCCTCTCCTTTCACCTCGATGTCCTCGCCCGCGGCGTCATGGATCAGCCATCGCCGCGACATCAGCTGCACTACCCGCGCGCCGACATTCTCGATCCGCACGAAATACGCGAACACGTAATGCTGTTGCGAAGGCTCGGACTGATCGCGCAGGTACATCGGGCGGACCGTGATGCGGATGCCGAAGGTTTCACGGTAGAAGAGCGGTGTAGCTGTCATCGTACAGACATTATACCAAATGGACAGGCAGATAACCGCAACCGAGAACTACACGCGACCCGCTGGACGCTGCCCGCTAAGCGCTGCTCGCTGACTACGGGAAAGCACAGCCGCACGCCGTGCCGTTCGACCCGAGTGCTGTTCCGTTTCAGCGAGCAGCGGACAGCGATCAGCGATTAGCGGGTAGCGTGTAGTTTTCAGTTACTGGTACCTATCCGATCTCATTTTACCAGAGGGTAGCCCGCACCGCCTCCGGCCGTACCATCGGATCGCCCGGCTTACAGCCAAATGCCTTCGCGAATTCCGGCATGTTCGCGAGCGGCCCGTTCGTGCGCCAGCGCCCCGGCGAATGCGGATCGGTATTGATGCGAACCATCTGGTTCTGGGGTGTGATGTTCTGCCGCCAGATCTGCGCCCACGCCAGGAAGAAGCGCTGCTCCGGCGTAAACCCGTCGATCAACGGCTTCGGCTTGCCCGCAAGCGCCTTCTGGAGCGCCGCGTAGGCGACTGACAAACCTCCGATGTCCGCGGCGTTCTCGCCAACGGTCAGCTTTCCGCTCACGTGTATCGTGTCGAGCACAGTGTAAGCGTCGTACTGGTTCACAATCAGCGTCGTGCGCGTCTTGAACTTTTCGAGGTCCTCCGCGCTCCACCAGTTCTTGAGATTCCCCTGGGAATCGAACTGCGCGCCCTGGTCATCGAACCCATGCCCCATCTCGTGACCGATGACGCTTCCCATCCCGCCATAGTTCACGGCGTCGTCGGCCGTCGCCGAAAAGAACGGCGGCTGGAGAATTCCCGCGGGGAAGACAATCTCGTTCAGCTGTGGATTGAAGTACGCGTTGACGGTTGGCGGAGTCATCCCCCACTGTGTCCTGTCGAGCGGCTTGCCGATTCTCGCCAGGTCGCGGCGGTTCTCGTAGACATTTACCGCGACGACATTGTTGAGGAACGGACCAGGCTGGATCTTCAGCGTCGAATACTCACGCCAGGTGTCGGGATACCCGATCTTCTCGGCGAACGCCTCGAGCTTGACGATTGCCTGCTTCCGCGTTGTCTCTCTCATCCATGGAAGCGTGGAGAGCCGCTCGCGGAAAACGGCTTCGAGATTGTGGACCATCTCGAGCGCGCGAGCCTTGGCCGTTGGCGTGAAGTACTCGGCGACGTACGCCTGACCGAGCGCGTCCTGCAGCCCCGCGTCTGTCCCGCGCGTGCATCGCTTCACGCGCGGCAACACCTCCTTTGCACCGCTCAGCGTGCGGGAGAAGCTGAACTCCTCGTTCACAAACGCGGAGCTTAGGTACGGGGCTGCACCGCGAATCACCTTCCAGCTGAGGTACGCTTTCCAGTCTGCCAGCGGCGCATTACCCATCAGGCTGTCCACCGCTGCCAGGAACTTCGGGCTCTCGACGTCAACCGCCGGGACGCCCGGGGCGCCGATGTCCGTGAAGTAGCGGGTCCAGCTGAAATTGGGCGTCATCGACGCGAGCTGGGCGGGAGTTCGGAAGTTGTACGTTGCCACGGGATCGCGCCTCTCAACCCGCGTGAGTGACGCGCGGGCGAGCGCAGTCTCGAACGCAATCACGCGGCCGGCGTCAGCGGCAGCCTCTGCCGGCGTTTTCCCAGCGAGCTGGAACATCTTGCCCATGTGCTCCAGATAATTCTTGCGGATTGTCGCAGACGCCTGGTCCGTTTTCGTATAGTAGTCGCGATCCGGAAGTCCGAGGCCGGCCTGACGCGCTCCGCCAATGACTGAAGTGCTGTTCCTGGCGTCCTGAGTAGCGCCGAAGTTGAACACCACGTTCACTCCTTCGAGGTGGAGCTGTGCTATCTCGCGCTGAACACCTGAGCGATCGGTGATCGCGGCGATTCGGGCGAGGCGCGGCCGCAGGGGCTCAGCACCTGCCTGCTCCGCGGCTGTCGAATCCATGCACGACGAGTAGTAGGTGCCCAGCATTCTGTTGGCGGCCGAGCGATTGGCGCTCGCGTCGGCGGCCGCGCGCTCGAGAATCTTCGTCAGCTCGCTCTGATTCTTTTCCTCGAGCTCGTTGAAGCTTCCCCATCGGGAATACGCCGCGGGAATTGGATTGTTCTTTATCCATCCGCCGTTCGCGAACTGGTAGAAGTCGACGCAGGCGTTTGCGGTGCGGTCGAGGTTGACGGGGTCGAGTGGCACCGTCTGCCGATATGTCCCCTGCGCGCCGGCTGTCGCGGTGACAGTGAATGCGAGAGAGACGAACGCAAGTTGCCTTGCGATGCAGCGCATGGCTCTTACTCCACGATGAAGGTCGGCTCGAAACGTGTGTGTCGGTATAGCCGAAGTTGCAGCTTCGGTTCACGCCAGGTAAGACGAGCTCAGCCGCGGGATCGTTTGCGAGTGCGCTTTCGTCGCCTGCGGCGAGGTTTCATGATCGTCCCGCGACATTTCGGCGATCCGCAATGGCATTCGTAGAATTTTTCATCATCCGCCGAGCCCGTTCGCTCGTACTCATAGTCGTAGGCGAGCTCCACGCCCGGCTGGATATTCCTCTTCGCGTAAATCCAGATCGTTTCTTTCTCGATCACCGCTTCGCAGTTCGGGTCGCACGAGTGATTGATGTAGCGCGCGTCGTTGCCCTGGCTGTTGCCGTCGACGACCGTCTTCTTGTCGAGCGTGAAGAGGAAGGTGTGATGCCGCCGCATCGACTCGTCGTCGTACCGGCGATCAGACTCGGCGTTCGAGATGCGCTCACCCGCGTACTCGATGATTTTCTGACCCGGCCTGATTCGTTTTTTTGCAAAGACGCCGCGCCCCTGGATGCTGGAGCGGCGGATCTCGTACAAGTCGCTGTTTTTTCGCTGCCTCCCTGCCATGTACGCGCCGCTACCGGAGAATTGCAGGGAGAATCACTCCGCGACAATCACCAAACCCGATCCCTGGCTGCCCGCTCTTGCCCATTTGTCCCCGCACGATCACTTCGTCACCATCCTCGAGAAATTTTCGCGTCTCTCCCGTCGGAAGCTCGAGGGGTTCGGCGCCGCGGCGCGTGAGCTCCAGCAGGCAGCCCATTTCCTCCCGTGAGGGTCCAGACACCGTTCCGCTCGCCAGGAGATCCCCCGTTCGGAGATTGCACCCGTTGCTGGCGTGGTGTGTCAGCATTTGCGCCGGCGTCCAGTACATCCGCGAGAAAGGTGCCCGGCTCAAGAGCATCGGGAGAACGTTTTCCTCGCGCATCCGGGTGGAGGACAGATAAACCTCGAGCGTCGCGTCGAGACCGCCCTCACGATCGTTTTGTTCTGAAGACAGGTACTCGAGCGGAGCAGGGTCGCCGTCGGGCCTCGTCAACGCGGCGACGCGGTGCGGCGCGACAGCCTCCGCCGTCACCACCCAGGGTGACACTGTCGTCGCGAAGTTCTTGGCTAGAAAAGGACCCAGCGGCTGGTACTCCCAGGACTGGATGTCGCGGGCGGACCAGTCGTTCACGAGACAGTAGCCGAAAACGTGGTCCTCCGCATCGCTCAAGGGAATAGCCTTGCCGAGATCGTTTCCGCGCCCGACGAAGAAGCCCATCTCCGCCTCGTAGTCGAGCATCCGCGAGGGACCAAACACCGGCGCCAAAGCGTCCGCAGCGAGTGTCTGTCCATGCGGACGGTGCACAGGTGTCCCGCTCACCACGATCGACGAAGCGCGCCCGTGGTAGCCTATCGGCACATACTTGTAATTCGGGAGAAGGGGATTGTCGGGACGAAACATTTTCCCGACGTTCGTCGCGTGGTGGATGGACGCATAGAAATCGGTGTAGTCGCCTATGGCGACTGGCAAGCGGAGCTCGGCGAGATTCATAGGAACAAGGATGCTCTGACTGCTCGCCTCTGCCTTCGCGGCGATATCGGAACCCGCGCGCAGCAGCTCGCTCAACGCCGATCGCAGCGCCGATCTCTCGGCCTGGTCGAGCACCATCAACGCATTGAGCGAGGAGCTCCGACATGCGACCGTAGCAGGTGAAGTCGGAAGCAAGCCGGCGGTGACGGCGGCGGTCACATCGAGAATCGAATCGCCGATCGCTACTCCCACCTGCGCGGAGATTTCAACAGCGCCCGAGCGTGTGAAAATCCCGAACGGCAGGTTCTGAATCGGAAAATCGGTATCGGGTGAGTTGGCGGAATCCAGCCAGCTGCTGAGCTTCGGATCGTGCGTTTCGTTCATTGGATTCATATGAGATGCAGCGCGCGCGCCTCATCGACGGGCTCGCGAAAGGAACACGACCCGAACGAAAGAGCAAAATGTGATCGCGTCTCTTTCAAATCTGCCTTCGACAGCACGTGACCGCGCCAGGCAACGCTGTCGTCGGTCAAATCGAATGCGCCTGGAGATTGCTCCTCCAGCAGCACTCTCGCTTCAGTCTCCGGGAGTCCTTTTCGGATGAATGCCGCAGAAAAAAACAGATTCAGATAGCCGTACATCGGCGCACAGGGACTGTCGGGCTCATACGTCAGCGGATAATCGGAGCGGATGAGATGATGCAGGCCGGCAGTCGCCTTGAATGGAACACGAGCGCGGTCGCACGCCGCGATGAAGTGAATAACGCGTGCGGAGGTGGGGAAAGCCGCCTCGGTTACGCCACCCGTCCGGATCTTTGCCGCTGCGTTCTGAAGCGCAACCTCCCGAATCAACGGATCATGATCGGCATCGGGCTCGATCTCGAAGAACAGTCGAAACGATCCCGAAAAATGACGAGCCGCCTGCGCCACGTCGCCCGTTAGTCGCGCGTGCATCTCGACGGAATCGCAGACCGCATGTCCCGCGTTCGATCGTTCAGCATGAATGGAATTGAGCTCGAGAATTGATCTGGCGTCGGACGCTGTATCGTCGCCGACGAGAACGCTCAAGCGCCAGGGCGCCGACCCGCTGTGACGAGGCAGGAAATCGCGTGCAGCATCGGTGAACTCAGCGAGCCGGGATGCCGGCACGACGAGCCTGCCGAGCAGATCGCTATCGGGCCCTGACAGGTACTCGGCGTAATTGGCGACAACGGCCGCCATCGGCAGCGACGCGGGAGGAAACAGGCCGGCGTAATCAATGATCTCAGCCAGGAAAGAGCGGATCGAGTTCATGCGTCCGCGAAATCTACTGACCTCCTGCCGCAGGTACGCTCAGTCGCTGAAACGACATGTGAGAGGTGCCGTAGTAAGGAAAGAGGACTTTACCAAACGCTTACCAGCATTCCGACATCCAATCCAGCCCGCGCGGCAGCACACGCTAGCGCGCGGGCACGGTAGTAACTAGAGGGTCCGCCTCAGGACTCCACAAGCGACGCGTGCACCGCTGTTCCCCGACGGTTGGGTTACCTCGTCGTCCGGGGCAGCGTGAATCACGATGGAGCTTCCATCCGCGTCGAACAGCGACGTGGACCCGTCTGTCAGCGTTGCCCGGTCTGTCTCGAACCCTGTATCCGCGCGGCCGTCCGCACCAACCGTGAGGTTCGGTGCGTCGCCGGCGTGTGGCCCCGACGGATGCTTCAGCCCGTGCTGCCGTCCGATGGGATTGTAGTGCGCCCCGGCGCTCGAGAACGCCGTTGCCCCGCCTCCTTCACACTTGGCTACCGCGTGAAAGTGTATTCCATGCTCTCCCGGAGTGAGATCGCGCAGCTGCAGTCGCACATGCACCACGTTGTCCGTGCCCTGCCACAGCTCCGCAGTTCCACGCGCTTCTCCCGTTGGGCTTATGAGAGTCGAAAAGGCAAGGCCTATATGGTCCAGGGGCGAAGGCGCGTGCGCACACCCGGCGACTCCGGCGACGGTCACCAAGGCGGCTAAGGCGGGGTAGCGGGACACCGACCAGGCGTGACGGGGCATTTGATCTCCGGGCTGGTGGAGGATTTCGACCTGCACTGAATTCAGCATTCGACAAGCAAGGAACGGGCTCAGCGCGTCGCTGGCGGATAAGCATTGTTCCCGCCAATTTCGCCTCCATGGCGCTCCGCGTGAAGATCTGTTGCATGGCGAGCATCGAGGAGGCACACGCGGCGATACGGCTCGGCGCAACGGCAATCGGGCTCGTTTCCCGAATGCCCAGGGGGCCGGGGCCAATCGAAGAAGCGCTGATCACGCGCATCGTCTCGGCCGTGTCCCCTGCGATCGAGACATTTCTCCTGACGTGTGAAACGTCAGCAGATGCAATCGCGGCGCAGCAGCGCCGAACCGGCGCGGGCACGCTCCAGCTCGTGGATGCCGTTGAAGATGGCGCACACCGCGCGCTCCGCGCGGAATTGCCGGACACCAGGATCGTGCAGGTCATCCACGTGACGGGAGAAGACTCAGTGGATGAAGCGCTGGCCGTCGCGGCGGACGTCGACGCGCTGCTCCTCGACTCGGGAAATCCCAAGCTCGTTGTGAAGGAGCTCGGTGGAACCGGCCGGCGTCACGACTGGGCGCTGAGCCGGCGCATTGTTGACGCGTCGCCGGTCCCGGTCTACCTCGCCGGCGGACTGAATGCCGGGAACGTGCGCGAAGCGGTTGAGACCGTTGGGCCTTTCGGAGTCGATGTCTGCAGCGGGGTCCGAACCGATGGGAGACTCGATGAGGCCAAGCTCGCTCAGTTCATGAGCGCAGCTCTCGGCTAGACGACACAAAGCTAATCCTAAAAATCACAGATCCGAGACTTGGGATCTCGGATCTGTGACTTCCTAGGTTTCTTGTGTCGTTAGTCGACGATGGCGGTGAGCTCGACATCGATTGAGATCTTGATCTCATCTCCGACGACGACCCCTCCTGCCTCGAGCACCTGGTTGTAGGTCAGGCCGAAGTCCCGCCGATCGAGCTTCGTCTGCGCGCTGAAGGCCGTGCGCAGGTTGCCCCACGGGTCGCTGCCCTCGCCTTCCTTCGTCACGTCGAGAACGATCTCGCGCGTTACGTCCCTGATCGTCAGATCACCGAACAACCGAAACTTCCTGTCGGTATCGCCTTCCACGCGCTTCCCGCTGAAGGTGATCACCGGCCACTTCTCGGCGTCGAAGAAATCAGCCGAGCGAAGGTGCGCGTCGCGCTGCTCCTGCCGCGTGTCGATGCTGGCTGTCTTGAGCGTGACATCGACTCCTACCGCCCTCGGATCGTCCGGATCGACCGTGACCGTACCGGCCACTTCTCCAAAGCGACCCTTTACCGTCGAGATCATCAGATGCCGGACGCCGAACTCGATGTTGCTGTGCGCGGCGTCGATCTGCCACCTCGTGGCGACTTCGTTGATTGGATGTGCAATCGTGGTTGTCATTTGAATTGCTCCGTGCCAATGGTGAATGTTTGAACAACTATTGACCGTTGTATTATCTGCTACTGCATAGTGCATATATGAATTATACTGACAAATAAAAACGCCTATTTGATCGCTCCCAGGGCTGCCTCCAGGCCCGTTCGCTCCCTTGCAGTGAGGCTCGAGGCAAATTCCGATTGCACGCGCTTCACCGCACGATCGCCGGCACGCTGCTGCTCCCTTCCCTTTTCCGTCAGCTCAGCTTTCACGCTACGCCGGTCGGCCGGATCGTCGAGCCTGTTCACCAGACCGTCAGCTTCGAGGCGGTCGATCAACTGGGTCATGTTCGACCTCACGCAGCTCAGCCGCGCCGCGAGCTGACTCAATGTCAGAGGCTCACCTGCCTGAGCGAGCTCGGTCAGAGCGCCCTGCTTGGCCAGCGATAGTCCGACCTTGCCGAGCGCGAGCTCGATCCGCTCCTCTATGAGGTGCGCCGCGTGCATCACCGAAAACGTCCAGTGGGGCCCTGCGGATGTCTCAGGCTCGGCGACGGTGGCTTTATCGGTATCGTTCATGTATGGATAATATGTTCTAACACGCTTCATGTCAAGCCCGAACTCGGACGACCGCCGACCCCCGCGGCACGCCAGGACGCCTTCGCCGCGATTGCGAGTGCGCCGACCGCGGCCAGCGCACAAACCACGATGCGTCCGCTACCATCCTCTCCCACAGGGTGGCGTCAAGCCTAAGGGGCACTTACCCTAGCTGCGACGGGTACTCAAACGCCGAATCCAATGCTCCTGCCCGAGCCGAAACAATTCTCGCCGCCCGACGCACTCATTCTCCGCCGGGATCGGGCGGAGCGCATTCTCAACGGACTGCGCGCCGGGGTTCTATGCCTCCTCGGCGCTGCCGCTCTGGCCTATGCGCCGAGCCTCTCGCCCGAGCTGAATCGCGCGAACGTCCTGCTTCTGATCCCGACGCTTCTGTGGACCGTCGGTCAGTACGTTCTGTGGTATCGGCGGCCGGCCCTTCCCGATTGGCTTTCGCTTGCAAATGCCGTCATCGACGTTACGGCGGTAACGGCGATCATCGGCGCCTACGCTATTGCCGAGTCCGGCGTACTCGCGCTCAGGTCGCCGATCTTTCTCATGTACTTCGTGGTTCTTGCCGCGCGACCGGTCGCGTCGTCGGTGCGGCGGGCTGGAGTTGTGGGGGTTCTCGCGGTCGTGGAGTACACCTCCCTCGTTGTCTGGCTGTTTGCAACCAACCGGATCGCGCCGGTCATGAATCCGATGGAGGCGATCTTTGCCTCCCGGGTGAGTCCGCTCGATGAAGCAGCCAAGATCCTTCTCCTCGGCATCGGTGGGATGCTCGCGACTTATGGAGCTTTCTGGGTGGAGCATCTGGTACTGGAGTCGAGTAAGGAATCCTCCGAGCGACAGCGGGTGGCAACGCGTCTGGTTCAGGCTGAGCTCGACACGCTCAAGCTGCAGCTCAGCCCGCACTTTCTCTTCAACGCTCTCAACAGCGCTGTCGCGCTGATTGGGAGCGACCGTCTGGCCGCCGAGCGGATGGTGGCCGAGCTCAGCGACTTCCTGCGCCTGGTTCTCTCGGGTTCGATGGAGCACGAGGTCCCTCTGGAGCGCGAGCTCGAGCTGCTCGAGCGATACGTGCGAATTCAACGCGTGCGCTTTCAGGACAAGCTGACTGTCGAGTTCGACATCAGCGACGAGGCGCGACGCGCACTGGTGCCCAGTCTCCTGCTCCAGCCGCTCGTCGAGAACGCAGTTCGCCACGGCATCGGTCCGCGCGCCACACCCGGACATGTCTGGGTCTCGGCGCACCGGGTTGGGGACTCTCTCGAGATCGAGGTGCTCGACGACGGCGTGGGGCCGTCGCCGCGCCGCTCGCGCGAGCGATCCCGCGGAACGGGACTCGGTCTCGCGAACACGGCCACGCGTCTCATTCATCTTTACGGCGACAATCACGAGTTCCAGGCTGGGCCTCGTGAAGGTGGCGGCTTTGCCGTGAGGCTCGTGATGCCATTTCGTCTTCGGTCGAGCCCCGCGGACGCCGAGCCTGTGGTCGCCGCGTGAAGCCCGCCCCCGCGGCTGCCGGAGTCAGTCCGATGCGCGTACTGATCGTCGACGATGAGGCTCTCGCCCGCCGTCGCATGCGCTCACTCCTTGCCGCTGTGCCGAATGTCGCAGTGCTCGGGGAGTGCGAGACAGGCGCGGAGGCTGTGACGGCGATCCGCGACCTCCACCCCGATCTGGTTTTTCTCGATGTGCAGATGCCGGAGCTCGACGGCTTCGACGTGATTGCGGCGGTGGGGCCGGAAAAAATGCCGCCGGTGATTTTTGTAACCGCGTTCGACGACTACGCGGTCAATGCGTTCGACGTCGGCGCAATCGACTATCTGCTGAAGCCGGTGGATCAGTTTCGGTTCAATCAGACGCTCGAGCGCGCAAAGAAGAGGGTCGTTGGTCGCCGCAGCCAGGCGGAACTGGCTGCACGGCTGACAGGTCTGCTCGACCGCGTAGCTCGCGCCGACGTCAGCGATGACCGCATCGGAGTAAAGGTCCAGGGCAAGATCGTCTTTCTCGACGCCGACGAGATCTACTGGATTCAGGCACGCGACGATATCGCGCGGGTGCATCTCGTCGACAGTGCGTACGACGTTCGCGAGCCGCTGACACACCTCGAAGCGCGACTTCCCGCGAACCGGTTCCTTCGCGTCCACCGCTCGGCCATCGTGAACACCTCCAAGGTGCGGGCGGCCGAGCCGTTCGACCAGGGCGACCAGCTCCTGATTCTGAGAAACGGCAAGCGAATCACGACCGGGCGCAGCTACAGGAAGGCGGTAAAGGAGTTTCTGCGCCGGGCGACCTGAAGCAATCACACCCGGGACACGCGATTCAGCCGGACGCCTGCGGGTGAACTGTGAACTCGACAGTTGTACCAAGGCGGTCAAGGCACCAGTTTCCCCCCTGTGACTGACGCGAACCAGGGCAGCCCGGCGGACCTCCGGGCAACACTCGAGAGGACGCTGGGCGACACCTACGCATTCGAGCGGGAGCTCGGTGGCGGAGGGATGAGCCGCGTATTCCTTGCGGAGGATCGCGCGCTCGAGCGCCGAGTCGTCGTCAAGGTGCTCAAGCACGACATGGCGGAGGGGGTAAGCGTCGACCGATTCCGTCGCGAGATTCAGCTCGCGGCGAAGCTGCAGCATCCGCACATCGTTCCCCTGCTCGCGTCCGGCGAAATCGCTTCGACTCCCTACTTCACGATGCCATTCATAGAGGGGGAATCCCTTCGTGCCCGGCTTTCGCGTGAGGGTGAGCTGCCAGTCAACGAAGCAGTCCGCATTCTGCGCCATGTAGCAGCCGCGCTTTCTTACGCGCACAAGCACGGCGTCGTCCATCGCGACATAAAGCCCGACAATGTGATGCTGGCCGACGAGTTTGCTCTCGTCACCGATTTCGGTGTAGCCAAGGCGTTGAGCGCATCCGCTCCCACGGCGACTACCGGAGGGGGAGGGCTTACATCTCTTGGCCTCGCGATCGGGACTCCTGCCTACATGGCGCCGGAGCAGGCGGTTGCCGATCCCAACGTAGATCACCGCGCGGACATCTACTCGTGGGGCATCATGGCGTACGAGATGCTGACCGGGTGGCCTCCGTTCAGTGGAATGTCGGCGCAGGCGACACTGGCGGCGCAGGCGATCCAGAAACCGGAGCCGATTCAGACGAAACGGCCAGGATTGCCGCCCGTTCTGGTTGATCTCGTGATGCGGTCACTCGAAAAGCGACCGTCGGATCGTCCGCAAACCGCGGGCGAGCTGTTGCAGGGACTCGACCTCGTGGCGACGTCGAGTGGAGGAACCGCGGCGACGGCCGTGCTGCCGGCCGCTCGGCGACGCCCCTGGTTGCCTCTCATTATCGGAGGTGCCGCAGTCGCGATCGCGGCAATTGCCCTGTTCGCCTGGAGAGGGAGCCGTTCGTCCCCTGAACTGCCGGCTGCATCCGCACCGGGTGGAACGCCCGCATCCACGGCAATCAGTTCCGTAGCCGTATTGCCGCTCGAGAACCTTGGCGGTGACACTGCCGACGTTTACTTCAGCGACGGAATGACGGACGAGCTGGCAAACGCTCTCGCCAAGCTTCCCGGTCTCAAAGTCGCCTCACGCACTTCTGCTTACTCGTTCAAGGGAAAGAACGCTGATCCGGGAGTCATTGGTCGCGCTCTCAAGGTTCAGGCGCTTCTCGGCGGTACGGTGCGACGCGCAGGAAATCAGCTGCGTGTGACGGCCCAACTCACGAACGTGTCCGACGGCTTGTTGATCTGGGCTGAGACTTACCAGCGCGAGGCGAAGGACGTATTCAAGGTTCAGGACGATATCGCCGGACATATTGCCGACGCCCTGAAGCTTCGGCTCGGCACGTCGGCGGCGCAGGTGTCCTCTTCGTCGAGAGGCACGGAGAATCTCAAGGCTTACGACCTTTACCTTCGCGGGCTGCACTTCTGGAACAGACGCGGCGGCGACAATCTGCGGAGAGCAATCACATACTTCGAGCAGGCGGTCAACGCCGACCCGAATTACGGTCGCGCGTATGCAGGAATCGCCAGCGCGTACGCGCTTCTTCCCGAATACACCGATTCCGCCCCGGCCGACGCTTTCGAGCGCACGCGTAGTGCAGCGAGCCGGGCGATTGCACTCGACAGCGGACTTGCCGAGGCATACACCGCGCTTGGCCTGGCGTCGGTTCACGCCTGGGACTATATCGGAGCCGAGAAGCAGTATCGCATGGCGCTCGCGTCAAACCCGAGGTACGCGACTGCGCATCAGTGGTACGGCGAATTGTTGTACCAAACGGGCCGGGTGGACTCCGCAATCGCGCACACTCGTCAGGCAACCGAGCTCGATCCGTTGTCCCTGGCCGCACAAGGCGCGTTTGGCTATGCGCTCTGCCTCGCGGGCCAGTATGATGAGGCGATCCGGGGTATAAAGCAGGCGCTCGAGCTAGCGCCAACACTCGGGGTCCTGCACTGGACGAGCGGGCTTTGCTACTCGTTCGATGGTCGACATGCGGACGCGATTCGGGCAATCGAGACCGCCGCGCGGCTCGAGCCCGGTCGCGCGCTGCTTCAGGCGGAGCTGGCGTACGCATACGGGCTCGGCGGACAACAAGACCGCGCGCGCGCAATCCTTACAAACCTTGTTGCCCGCACCGATCGTCGAGATTCGTTTCCGCTGGCTGTCGCTCGCATGGCTGTGCGCGACTACGATGCCGCCTTGACGGCGCTCGAACAAGCGGTCGAGCGGCGCGAAATCGGCCTGAGTCAGCTCTCGATGGTGATGGATCCGAAATGGCACCCGTTGCGGTCGAACCCCCGGTTCACTCGTATACTCGAGCGGATGAACCTTGCGGAGTGGGCGGAGAGGATGAGGCGACGCTAGCGGTCCGCAGAGTCGATGCTAGCCCATTGACATTATGTCAACCCATTGACATCTTGATCTCGTTCCCATCGGAGTGACGATGAAGCGACGAGAACCCGCGGACAAGCTCGGTAGCCGCGAACGCCAGATCATGGACATCATTTATCGGCGAGGTCAGGCGACTGCCGCCGAGATTCAGGCTGATCTGCCCGACCCTCCCAGCAACTCGGCTGTGCGCGGAATGTTGAGACTGCTCGAAGAGAAGGGTCACGTCAGCCACAAGACCGATGGCCCTCGTTACGTGTATCTCCCAACAGCCGATCCATCGACTGTCAGCCGGTCCGCTGTACGACATCTTGTTCGCACTTTCTTCGACAACTCCGCGGGCTCCGCTGTGGCCGCGATGCTTGGCATGTACGAGTCGCGCTTGAAGGACGAGGACCTCGATCGCCTCGAGTCTCTCATTGAGCAGGTTCGCAGCAAAGGAGGCACGCAATGATTCCCCTTCTTCCCCTCCCCGACTTCGTTGCCTCCGCGCTTTCGGGCGCTGGCTCTCCACCCGCATTTGTCGCCATGATCGTCGTAAAGGCGACTGTGGTGCTCGCCATTGGAGCTGTCGCCGCCGTTCTCGCTCGCCACGCTGGAGCTGCCGTTCGACACGCAATCGTCGCACTTACCCTCGCGGCCGCCCTGGGATTGCCGCTTGGAATGGTGGCTGCGCCGGCATGGAGAGTTGGAATTCTTCCACCGTTCACAGCGCGACAGGATGGGCCTGGCAAACCTGCGCCGGACTCTCGCGTCTCCTCCGCAACGGTGTCGCCGCCGGCAAGCACCGCTACAACATCGGAGTTGACGAGATCGTCTACCATCACGATTTCTTCGAGCTCGCCCGCGGTGATCGCACTTTCTTCGACGACATTGTCCCGCGTCGCCGATTTCTGGATTCCGATCGCGTGGCTCGTCGGGTTGCTGAGCGTTCTGGGGTGGATGATCGTTGGCCGAATCGGTCTACGCCGCGTCGCTGGTACCGCGACCGCACTCGAGACCACTGACTGGCGCATGCTAATGGACGAGGAGCGTGAACGCGCCGGCGTCGACGGTCCGGTCGCCGTGCTTTCGAGCACGCATGTCAGCACTCCTCTCGCGTGGGGAACACGCTCGCCGATAATTCTTCTTCCTGCCGAATCCTCGGAATGGCCGCGCGAGCATCGAGCCGTTGTTCTGCGGCATGAGCTTGCGCACATCGCTCGCGCCGACGCGCTGACGCAGATGCTGGCCGGTGTCACATGCGCCGTGTACTGGTTCCATCCGCTCGTCTGGGTCGCCGCGCGAAAGCTGCGCGCCGAGCAGGAGCGCGCCTGCGACGAGCGCGTGCTTTCGTCAGGGACGCCGCCCGCCGAGTATGCCGCGCATCTGCTCGAAGTCGCGCGCTCGGCCCGCGCGCTCGGCGCACATGGACTCGTATCACTCGCGATGGCTCGGCCGTCGCAGCTCGAGGGTCGGCTGCTCGCTGTTCTCAACCCGTCGAGCAGGCGACATCGCATCTCTCCGGCTGCAAGGATCGCCGGAATCACCGGCGCATTTCTCGTGTTCGTCGCGCTTTCTGCGTTCACGCCCATGCCGCGCGCCTCGGCGCTGCCCCGCGCCGTAACACCGACCATCATTGCGGCCCAGTTCGTCCCGCCTCAATCGCCGTTGTCCCCGGAAGTGAAGGCTGCATCCAGCTGGACCAGGACAGGTGCGACAAGAGTCGCGATGGATTCATCATTCGAGCGCAGCGTTGATGTTCGCGCCGGCGAGACCCTCGTCATCGATTTGAGAACCGGCGCCGGGTTGACGATCACCGCGTGGGATCAGAACAGAGTTCGCGTTCGCGGCAGACTTGGCGGGCGCAACTGGCGTGACACCGAAGTCGATCTCGAGCGGACGAGCTCCGGTGCGCGTCTTTCGTCGCGATACACGATGAGGTCAAGCTCTCAAAGCTCGAGTCATCACTTCGAGATTCGAGTGCCGAAGCGCTTCAACGTCCGAGTGTCGTCGGCTGGTGGAGGGATTTCCATCACTGGTGTTCGGGGTGAATTCACCGGAAGTACAGGCGGTGGTTCGATCCGCATCTCGGACGCAAGCGGGCGGGCCGGCCTCTCCACAGGGGGCGGATCGATCCGCGTCAACGACTCGAATCTTTCCGGATCGGTCGGCACTGGCGGCGGAAGCGTGCTGATCCAGCGCGTGCGAGGCGGCTTGCGCGGCAGCTCGGGAAGCGGTCCAATCGTGTATGGAAATGCCGAAGACGCTGACATCGTGTCGGCCGGAGGCAGCTCACGCATCAGCGATGACAAGGGCGGCGTGACAGTCGGAGCCGGCGGGAACGTCACGATCAATGAGAGGACCGGAGAGATCCGCGACAACAGCACCGGTCGCATCATTTACAGAAAGGCTGGCGGCCGCATCAGCATCGCCGAAGCGATGAATGGAGCCGATGTGCGAACCGAAGGAGGCTCGGTTTCCATCGGCCGCTCTGCCGGAGACGTGCGTGCTTTGACGGGCGGCGGGGACATCACTATCGGTCCGCTCGACGGCTCGGCGTCGGCGACGACCGGGGCGGGCGATGTGACGATCACCTTGCGCGGCGGTGGTCATCATTCGGTGGATGTCGCCTCAGGCAACGGTAAGGTGACGCTCGTGCTTCCTTCGAGCTTTTCAGGACGAGTAGAGCTGGAGACCGCGTACACCGAACGACACGGACGGACGCGCATTGAAAGTGACTGGCCGCTTTCGGTAACGGAAACGGATTTCTGGGATGATTCTCACGGGACTCCGCGCAAATTCGTTCGCGCACGTCAGGCGATTGGACGCGGGGGCGCTGGCTTGCTGAGGGTGAAGACCGTCAACGGCAACATAATCCTGCGGCGCGGAGACTAGCGGATCTTTTTCGGCGGGGCCTCACTGTCTACGGCGGCCCCGTGTCTCGAGATCGGCGTCGAATTCGCCTGGGAGTGGCCGACCGCGCGTCCTGTCATCTCTTCGGAACCCGACGGCTCGGCATCAGTTCATCGGGCAACGTTGCCAAAGTTCTCGCGTCCGCATCGGCTTTGACCGCGGAAAATAGCTCGCAGCACCCAATGCGGGAAACGGTGCTGCGACTATCGCGCGCTTCTTTCGTCGCGAATCTGTTCCTTGACGGCATCGGTTTGTGCTTCAATCCGGTGCAACACGTCACGAGGCTTGAGCTCCCTTAACAGCTCCTGGATTTCAGGGTCCTTGGCTTCTTCGATGCCCATACGTTCGCTCATCGCGGCGACGAGACGAAGGATGTGAGTGATCTCCTGCTCGGAGATGAGGCTCACTTGAACGTCGAGCTGATTGCGTACATCGGCGTTGTGGGCCATCCGAAGCTGCGCCATCAAGACAAAGATGGCGAGGAAGATCGCCTCCACCGCCGCAGTTGAACCGATGATAGTGAATGTCGGATCGAAGTTGCGTATTCCCGGAATCCATCCCAGGTCGACCGCTGCCCAGAGTCCATAAAGGACGACATGGAAATAGACAAAGTTCATCGTGCCGGCGAAGCGCCAGATGGCCATCGCGACGCGGTCGGCGGTCGGGCGGGCGCGCTCCTCCTCTGCGGCGTGCTCGATTACAGCACGCACGTTGCGGTCGAGAAGACGGGAGTCGCGCGGCGTCCCGGTTGACTCAGGCCGCTGCATTCCCGAATCCGCGGGCGAGTTAGTCAAGGGACAGCGGTCGAGGTCTAATCGAACTCGGCGCGGTCCGCGGATTGATCGCGGCCGACACGTCCCACTTCGATATGCGCTCTCGCGTAGTTCTCGGGCCTGACGGGGGCATCCGCCAGGCGCCTCAACAAGCTGAGCTGACCAGTATGAGTCAGTGCATCTGCAATCGGCGCCTGAAATATTTCCCCGGCCTTCGCCACGAGCGGCGCATCACCAGCGAGGTATGCGTCGAGAGCAGCCTGGGCGGCGAAGAATCGCTCGCAGTCGTCCTCCCAGGTGGTCGGCGGCGTCGTCTGCCAGTGCTTCTCCCCACGGGCGATCCACAATGCCCAGTCCAGGAGATCGGACATATGCGCGAGGATCTCTCCCGCAGTTCGGCTCCCTGCTGCAGCGCGCACGTCGGAGAATCCGTCGGGCGCACTTCGAAGGGGCTTCTCTGCGCGGTACGCCAGCGTGGCCAGCGTGTGACGGAGAAATCGGCGCTCCGCTTTGTCGCCGCCGACGTCACCATTTGGCGACCTGCTATCGGAAGAAGACGATGTCATCTGTCATTCCGGAAGGAAAGTTGACGCGCACGAACTATGGAACGAATGCACCCCATACGACATGCGAAGGTCGAATGGCTCGCTTGGATAGCAGGGGCGGGACTCGAACCCGCGACCCCGGCATTATGAGTGCCGTGCTCTAACCGGCTGAGCTACCCTGCCGTGTTCAATCTGCGAACAGCCGAATCATTAACGATTCGATCCGATTCGGCTACATCGCGCAAACGGCCGGCCCCTTTCGGACCGGCCGCGTTGCCAGATGGCGGGGGCGGGATTTGAACCCGCGACCTTCGGGTTATGAGCCCGACGAGCTACCAGGCTGCTCCACCCCGCGATAGAACGTGAAATTTAAACCCCCTGCCCGTCTAAACAACCCGCGACCCGTTATCCGTCCCTATCGTCGCCTCGCGGTGGCGGTATCCGCCGTGTCGCCGAACCGGTAAAGGATCTCCTTATCCCCTCGCACCATCCCGAATTCCTCGCGCGCGATCCGCTCCTGTGTCGCGCGATCGGATGCAATCGCCTTTGCCATCTTCTTCAACGAGTCCACCTGCCGGCGCAGCGAATCCGCCTGCGCGATCAGCTGCGCCCTCCTCTCCCGCTGGCGCCACAGGTCCATTGTGCTGTACTCCCCACCCTGAACGGCGAACAAGAGCCCGCCCAGCACGATGAGCGCAAAGATCAGCCGCTGGATTACTGGTCCCATTCAAAGACCGTAAATCGCGCCCGCGGGATACTCCGCCGAATCGCCCAGCATTTCCTCGATCCTCAGCAACTGATTGTACTTCGCTACGCGGTCGGTTCGGCTCGCAGAGCCGGTCTTGATCTGTCCGGCGCCTGTCGCAACCGCGAGATCGGCAATGAACGTGTCCTCCGTTTCGCCCGATCGGTGCGAGATGATCGACTGGTACCCGTTCGCGCGCGCCAGGTCTATTGCCTCCAGCGTCTCGGTGACTGTCCCGATCTGATTCAGCTTTATGAGTATCGCGTTGCCGACGTCTTCGGAGATCCCACGGGCAAGGCGCTCGGTATTCGTCACGAAGATGTCGTCACCCACCAGCTGGACACGATCGCCGAGCGCCGCAGTGAGCTTCGCCCAGCCTGCCCAGTCGTCCTCGGCTAGCCCGTCCTCGATCGAGACGATCGGGTATTCCTCGAGCCATTTCATATACATGTCGATCATGCCGTCTGCGTTGTGCGTCCCTGCCCCGCTCTTCTTGAATACATAGTTCTTTCCTTTGCAGAGCTCCGACGCCGCACAGTCGAGCGCGATGACGATCTCGGTTCCGGGCGCGTAGCCGGCACTTTCAATCGCCTCCACCACGACTTTGAGGGCGTCCTCGTCGCTCGCCAGATCCGGCGCGAAGCCGCCCTCGTCACCCACTCCCGTGGACAGCTTCCGCTTGACGAGAACTTTCTTCAGCGCGTGAAACACTTCGGCTCCCATCCGCACCGCATCGGCAAAATTGTCCGTGCCTATCGGGACGATCATGTACTCCTGGAAATCCACTGTATTGGTGGCGTGCGCTCCGCCGTTCAGGATGTTCATCATCGGGACGGGAAGAATTCGCGCGAGCGGCCCGCCGAGGTAGCGGTACAGCGGCATCCCCGATTCCTCGGCGGCAGCGCGAGCGGTCGCCATCGACACGGCGAGAATCGCATTCGCGCCGAGCTTCCCTTTGTTGGGCGTGCCGTCGAGCTCGATCATCGCGCGGTCGATCGCAACCTGGTCCGCCGCAACGAGCCCGTTCAGCGCCGGGGCGATTCGCTCCTCGACATTTTGAACGGCGAGCTGCACACCCTTTCCGCCGTACCGGTCTGCATCGCCGTCTCGCAGCTCCAGCGCCTCATGCTCTCCCGTGGACGCACCACTCGGCACTGCGGCGCGTCCAGTCGCTCCGCTCGCGAGCGTTACATCGGCTTCGATGGTCGGATTGCCACGGCTGTCGATAATTTCCCGCGCGCGAATATCTAGAATCGTTGACATGTAGGTTGGAAGTTCGTGAATGAGGCTACTCGGAATCGACCGTCTGCGGCTGGCGTCGAGACGGCTCGCTTTTGATTCCGTAGAGCGAATCGAGAGCATCGACTATTCGCGACCGAACGGTTTGGGCGAGCTCGTCGCGGTCCGAATAATCGAGTCCCGCCGTCGGCACCGGCTCGAGCAAATGTATATGAAGCGGCCCGGAGCGCACCAACATCGTGCCCTTCGCGAACACGTCGCGCGTTCCGTAGAGGAGAACGGGCACAATCGGCACGCCGGCAGCTATCGCGAGGACGAATGGCCCTTTCTTGAACTGTCGGATTGGATAGTCGTATCCGCGCGACCCCTCGGGAAAAACTACGACGGAGTTTCCCGCGCCAATTTTGCCCGCCGCTACGTCATACGCCGCGAACGCGGCTTTCCCCGCCTGTCGTTCGATTGGCACCATGCCGATCGCGCGAATCGCCGGTCCGAAAATCGGAACTTTGAAGAGCTCCGCCTTGGCGACGAACTTGTAACGCGGCAGCACAGACGCAAGCGCCGGAATGTCGAACCAGCTCAGGTGGTTCGACATGTAGATTCGCGGCTCACCACCCGTCATCAGCTCCGGACAGTGAACCTGGGTGGTGACTCCAGCTCCCCATAGGATGATGCGCGACCACACCCGAGGTGTGTGATCGAAGATGCCACCCTCTCGATCCTGAACACCAAAAAGTCCGGCAATCATTGCCGACAATCCGCCAATCGTAGTGACCAGCACACCGATCGTGGCGGCGAAGATCGTGCGAATCACGGATAAGACGATCATCGCTGGAACGTGTTCGGGACTGAAGATAGCGGCACCGAACGCTTATTCATGGCTCGAAGTGACGATATCCACTCGGCGTCGGAACCGGAGCGCCGTGGTCGAAGACGCGAACTACCGGCCGTCCCTGCTCCACCGCGCCGATCTCGGTGAGCGGCAGGCTGAATTCCTTGCGGAATGCGCGCGTATCGAGTGGTGCATGTGATGTGACCACGAGCTCGTATTCTTCGCCGCTCCCCGCTGCATCCTTCGCTGACACATCGGCCATTACAGGGATTCGATCGAGGCTTATCGAAATCGACACGCCGCTGGCGGCGGCAATGTGCGACAGGTCCGCGGCGAGTCCGTCGGAGATATCGATGGCCGAGGCCGCGCCATGCGCGGCGAGCCAAAGGGCTTCACGTATTCGAGGAACCGGGTGCGCGAAGCGCGCGCGTGCATCAGGCGAAGGGGTCTCGTTCGAGGTGAGTGCGAGCAGCGCGGCGCTCGGGCCGCCGAGGTTCCCTGTGACGTACACGCGGTCCCCTGCGCGCGCGCCACTGCGACGTAACGGATTGGCGGAATTTCCCAGCACGGTGACGGAGAGCGAAAGATCGCGGCCGTCACTCAGGTCACCGCCCAATATGCGAGTGGACGCCGCCTCGGTCGCTTCGCCGATTCCGTCGGCAATTTCATCCAGGCGGTCGCGCCACTCGGCCGGCAGAGTCATCGCCACGAGAACTCCCAGCGGCTCGGCGGCCATTGCCGCAAGGTCGCTCAACGACGCAGCCGTGGCGCGATATCCAATCTCCTTCGGTGTAAGCCATCCACGGCGGAAGTGCACGTTTTCAACGGATGCATCGGTGCTGATGACGAGCGACGCAATGGCACCGGGAACGAGAACAGCAGCGTCGTCACCGATTGCGTGAGCTTTGTTTCCCCATCGGTCGAGCATTCGGCGCACGAGGTCGAACTCGGTTCCCTCACGCAGTGATGTGTGATGGTGCGACTCAGCCTTGTCAGAAGCCACGGCAAGCCCGAGTTGCCTCAGCAGCGTTCATGGGACGCCCGGTAGACACGCCAACGTTTGCCCTTCGTTCGGGGCGACGGCCTCGTTCCACGCATCCGGCAACGCCAGGAGAATATCCTCGAGCGTCGTCCCGCGCACGGGCCCGCACAGCTCGGCCGCACGACCGTGAATGAATGCCGCCACTGCTGCGATCTCAGCAGGCGATCCCAGATTGCTTCCTGCTTGTTCGGTTGCCCCATTTTCGAGGGTGCTCGACGGCGCGATACCCTGAGCGAGAAGAGTCCCGACTATGCCGCTGAGAACGTCTCCGCTGCCGCCCGTCGCGAGCGCCGCCGTTCCTGCCGCGCTGACGAACCGCTGCCCATCCGGCCCAAAGATCACGGTTGGCGTTCCTTTGAGGAGCACCGCTCCGCCAATGTCGCGCGCCAGGTCAGTGCCAATGTCGAACCGGTTTTTCAGAACGTCTGCAGTTTCTCGCCCGAGCAGTCGCGCCAGTTCCGCTGGATGGGGCGTGATGATCGCCGGCCGGCCGCGCAACAGTTTGGCAAGCGAATCAGCATCGCCCTCGAATACGCTGAGCGCGTCCGCATCCACGACTGCCGGACCACGCCACGCAAGCAGAACTCGCTCGACGAGGTCGCGCACCTCGGAGGATCGGCCCAGCCCGGGTCCGATCGCCAGCGCGTCCGCGTCGTCGTTCAGTTTGGCGAGCGCAGTCGCGTCCGCGGGCCACCGCTGCACGAGGGCTTCGGGAAGTCCGACATGAATCGCCGCGATGTTCTCGGGCGCGACAGCGAGTCGAATCAGGCCGATTCCGCTCCGAAGTGCTCCCTTTCCCGCCAGGATCGCAGCTCCAGCCATGCCTTCGCCGCCGGCAACGATTGCAAGACGACGACGAGTTCCCTTGTGCGCATCCGCTGGAATCTCCGGAATTCGCTTCGCTACCCAGTCGTGATCAACAAGCAGTGGAAGCGAAGCGACGCGCGGTCCACTATCGAGCCCTATGTCGAGTACGACGATCTCGCCGGAAACGTCGCGTGCCAGCAGAAGACCACGCTTCAGCACGCCGAATGTCAGCGTGAGATCTGCCTCGACACACAGCTCGTGCTCACCGGTCGAGGCGTCGAGTCCAGACGGGACGTCGAGCGCAACAGTCGCCGCGCCGTCGCGGCCGGCGCGATTGATTATCTCGATTGCCGCGGCGATGGTGTCGCGCGGCTGACCGGACGATCCCGTGCCGAGCAAAGCATCGACAATAACCGGCGCATCGGCGATGTGGGGACTCTCAGACTCGACGCCCGGCCGGCCCTCGATATTCTCTGTCGGAACTCCGGCATCATGCTCCGCTGCCTGCGCTTCCTCGGTTTTTACCGGCGCGGCTTCGATCACGGTAACGGGGAAGCCGGCCTCGGCGATGCAGCGCGCGACAACCCAGCCGTCGCCGCCGTTGTTGCCCGGCCCGGTGAAAACAGTGGTGCCACCCGGGAGAATCAGCTTGAAGCGCCGGATTATTTCATCGGCGGCAGCGCGCCCGGCGCGCTCCATCAGCACCCGCGAAGTGGTGCCGGCGGCGATCGTCGCACGCTCGCACGCCACTGACTCAGCGGCGGTTGCTACGCGAGCGGGCATGATCTAGTTCGGGCTTGCGCTACGCGTTATACGCGCAGTTCCACGGGTAGTCGCGCTCGAACGCTCCGGCAAAATCGAACACGCCAAAGAACTCTTCTCGCGTGTCGTTCGGCAGCTTCGCCAGGAAGCCGAGATCGATGAGAGCAAATACGATCTCACCGATGTCGGAGGTGGAGTGGACTCCCCAGCGCTCGAGTACCATTCTCGACATTACTCCGTAACGCTCGAGAGCGAGGTCCCGGCAGGAATGCGAAAGCTCGGCCGCCGAAATATGCCGCCTGACGTCGAGCCGCTTCTGTGCATACTCGAGGGCTGACAGCACGAAGAGGTAGGCTTGCTCGTCGTACCGCGACTCTCGCACGCGAATGCGATCCATCACGCCTTCTCGAAACGCCAGCTCCGACACGCTAATCGGCTCCCCGTCCGTTGAACGATGTCGGATACAGCGGAAAACGCTGAGTCAGCTCGCGTACGTCCTCGCGCACGCGTGTCGCAAGACTGGCGTCGTCCGCTGCGGAGAGGACGGTATTGATCAGCTCGGCAATGCGGACCATCTCGGGCTCTTTCATCCCGCGAGTCGTGACCGCGGGTGTGCCGATGCGAATTCCGCTGGTCACGAAGGGAGACTGTGTTTCCTTCGGAACCGTATTCTTGTTGACGGTAATCCCCGCGAGGTCGAGCGCCTTCTCGGCGACCTTCCCGGTGAGATTTCGTGAGCGCAGATCCACCAGCATGAGATGCGTGTCCGTTCCTCCAGAGACAATTTCGAAGCCGTGACCAGCCAGAGCGGTCGCAAGCTCGCGGGCATTCGCGACAATCTGACCGCAGTACACCTTGAATGATGGGTCAAGAGCTTCCTTCAGCGCTACAGCCTTTGCGGCAATTACGTGCTCGAGGGGGCCTCCCTGCGTGCCGGGAAACATCGCCTTGTCCACTACTTTGGCGTGCTCGGCCCTGCACAGGATGAGCCCGCCACGCGGCCCGCGAAGAGTCTTGTGCGTTGTCGTCGTTACGGCGTCGGCATGTGGAATCGGCGACGGATGGTAGCCGGTCGCGACGAGACCGGCGATATGAGCCATGTCCACCACAAACTTTGCGCCGATCTCTCGCGCCACTTCGGCAAAGGGCTCGAATTCGATCGTACGCGCGTAGGCACTCGCTCCGGCGATGATCATCTTCGGACGCTCGCGCCGCGCAATCTCCTTCATCTGATCGTAATCGATGCGGCCGTCGTCGCCGACACCGTAATGAATGGCGTGGTAGAGAAGCCCGGAGAAATTCACGGGAGATCCGTGCGTGAGATGGCCGCCCTGTGACAGGTCGAGCCCGAGCACGGTGTCGCCCGGCTTCAGAAACGCCAGATAGACGGCGGCGTTTGCCTGCGCGCCCGAATGCGCCTGGACGTTCGCATGTTCTGCGTCGAACAGCTTCTTTGCGCGATCGATTGCCAGCTGCTCGACCTGATCGACGAATTCACAGCCGCCGTAGTACCGCTTTCCCGGAAGCCCTTCGGCGTATTTGTTCGTGAGCGGGGTGCCCATTGCCTCGAGCACCGCTTCAGACACGAAATTTTCGCTGGCGATGAGCTCGAGTCCTTCGCGCTGACGCTCGACCTCGCGCCTGATGATGTCGGCGACGTCCGCATCGTATTCGCTCAACGCTGGCATCTGAAGTCCTGCGCCCTGCTCAACTCCCTGCATTCACTCTCCTTCTCCCTCTCCTTCCAGATCGTCGATCTTCTCGACGCGTCGCATATGCCTGCCGCCATCGAACGGTGTCTCGAGCCACCGCTTCATCATTTCGACTGCCTGCTCCATGGAAACGAAACGCGAAGGTATCACCAGAACGTTCGAGTCATTGTGACGTCTTGAAAGCTCGGCAATCTCAGGCATCCACGACAGTGCCGCTCGCACATGCGGATACCGGTTGGCGACGATATCCACTCCAATGCCACTGCCACACAGCAGAATACCGCGCTTCGCCTCGCCGCGGGAGATCTTGCGCGCGAGCGGATGTGCGTAATCCGGATAGTCGTCATCGGAGATGCAGGACGGAGCGCCGAGGTCCTCGGGCGTGAACCCGAGCTTCGTGAGCTCGCGCTTCAAAACCTCCTTTTCCTCGAAGCCGGCGTGGTCGGCCGCGATAAGAATCGTTTCACTCGCTTGCGCTGCTGTCGAGGGACGGCCTCGCTCCTCTCCGCCACCGTCGCTCTGATCAGTTGGGCCGGTGCGCGCAGTCATGTCCTGGTTGCGTTTCGGAGCCGGCGCTCGGCCAATCGATCCGCCGCCTCATACGAGTGGATGCCATCTGTCTTTGCGATCTCGAAGACGCCGAGCACGGTGTCGTAAATCTCGTCGGCTTTGCTGAGCGCATGCTCGGAATCCCAGCCGGCCACTTCGCTGTACACGTTGATCACTCCCCCCGCATTCGCGACATAGTCCGGCGCGTACAGAATTCCGCGCTGCTCGAGCGCGTCGCCGTGCCGCTCCTCCAGGAGCTGATTGTTCGCACCACCGGCGACGATCTCGACCTCGAGCACCGGGACCGTCTCATCGTTGATGATCCCGCCCAGCGCGCAGGGCGCAAAGATATCCGCTGCAACACCATAGATCGCTTCGGGCTCCACTATCGTCGCCCCGGTCTCGGCGGCGACACGCTTCGCTCGCTCGGGATCGATGTCAGTGACCACGAGCTTCGCCCCAGCCTCGTGCAGCTCTAGCGCGAGATATCGACCGACGCTGCCGCAACCCTGAAGTGCGACAGTCTTGCCTGTAAGGTCGTCCGAGCCCCACCGCTCCTTTGCCGAGGCCTGGATCGCGCGAAACACGCCGTGCGCGGTAACCGGTGATGGATCGCCGGATTTTCCTGCAAGGCCTGCGACGTGATTGGTCTCCATGTGGACGAAGTCCATGTCAGAGGTCGAAGTACCAACGTCTTCCGCAGTTATGTATTTGCCGCCAAGACTTTCCACGAGGCGTCCGTGAGCGCGGAAAATTGCTTCACGGCTCGTCGTTCGATTGTCGCCGATGATGACGGACTTGCCGCCGCCAAGGTTCAAACCGGCGACAGCGTTCTTGTATGTCATTCCGCGGGAGAGCCTGAGCGCGTCGGTGATCGCCTCCTCGTCCGTCGCGTAACTCCAGAACCGCGTTCCCCCGAGAGCGGGTCCAAGTCGCGTGCTGTGAATTGCAACGATGCCGCGATAACCGGATTCCGGATCGCTGCCCATTGCAATCTCCTCGTGGCCCATCTCGGCGAGCTTGTCGAATAGTTCCATTTATTGGTTATGAGAAGTTCGTGAATTGCGCTCGACGGCCGGGTGCGGGCGCGTGATGCCAGACAGATCAATCATGGGCGTAGAGCTCGCGGGCGATGACAATGCGCTGGATCTCAGACGTACCCTCGTAGATCTCCGTGACCTTTGCGTCACGGAAATACCGCTCCACCGGATAGTCCTTGACGTAGCCGTACCCGCCGAAGATCTGCACTGCCTGATTGGCGCAGAACATCGCCGTCTCGCTCGCGAACAGCTTGGCCATCGAGCACGCCTGCTTCACGTTCGCGCCGCGATCCTTCGCCTGCGCGGCGAGGTGAAGCAGTGCCCGCCCCGCGCTGATTCGCGTCGACATGTCGGCGAGCTTGAACTGAATCGCCTGAAAGTCCCGGATCGGCGCATCGAACTGCCGGCGCTCCGCGGCGTAGGCAGTCGAAGCCTCCAGCGCCGCGCGCGCAATTCCAATCGCCTGAGCGGCGATGCCGAGTCTTCCCGCGTCAAGTGATTTCATCGCGTACACGAACCCGAGGTGCGGGTCCCCGAGCACGTTCGCGGCGGGAACACGCATGCCGTCGAAATTCAGCTGGACAGTCGGCGACGAGCGCAAACCCAGCTTGTCCTCCTTTTTCCCGACGTGAAATCCAGCGAGATCGGGAGTGACAATGAACGCCCCGATTCCCCGCGCGCCCTTTCTCTCCTCGCGCGTATCCGTCCGCGCCATTGCAATGATGACATCGGCATGGCTGCCGCTCGTGACCCAGCTCTTCGTGCCCGTGAGGATCCAGTCGTCTCCGTCGCGCAGAGCCTGCGTGGTGAGCGCGGCAGCGTCCGAGCCCGCTTCAGGCTCGGAAAGCGCGAACGCGCCGAGCAATTCGCCGCGCGCCATCGGAGGGAGGAACCGATCTTTCTGCGCGGTGCTCCCGAAACGCAGAATCATCTGCGTCGGAAGAGAGTTGTGCACGCTCATGAGAACGGCGGTGGAAGCATCCACCGCCGCGATCTCTTCGAGAGCAATCAGATATGTCGAGGTCTCGAGCCCGAGCCCTTCGTATTCTTCGGGAAGAAGCATTCCGAGGAAGCCAACCTCGCCCAGCTTCTTCACGATCGACGGGTCGAACCGGGACTCGTGATCGAGCTCGGCGGCGTACGGCGCGATCTCACGCTGCGCGAAATCGCGCGCGAGACCCTGAATCTCGCGCTGCTCCTCGGTCAGGTCGTGCAGAAGCCAGGTCACAACGTCATTGATAAGTGTAGAACCCGCGGCCCGTTTTTCGGCCGAGCCAGCCTGCTGCCACGTACTTCCTGAGAAGCGGGCACGGACCATACTTCGGATCGCCGAGGCCGTCGCGTAACACCTCGAGAATCGCGACGCAGGTATCCAGGCCGATCAGGTCCGCGAGAGCGAGCGGACCCATTGGATGATTCATCCCCAGAGTCATTACCTGATCGATAGCTTCCGCCTCGCCAACCCCTTCCATCAGGCAGTACACGGCCTCGTTGATCATCGGCATGAGCACGCGATTCGACACGAAGCCCGGGTAGTCGTTCACCTGAACGGGTGTCTTGCCAAGCTTGCGACTCAGCTCCACGACGCTGCTCGTCGTCTCGTCCGAAGTAGCCAGGCCACGGATGATTTCAACGAGCTTCATTACCGGCACGGGATTCATGAAATGCATCCCGACGATCTTTTCGGGACGGTTGGTATGGCGCGCAATCTCGGTGATGGAGATCGAGCTCGTATTGCTGGCCAGTATGGCGTGAGGCCCGGCGATTTTGTCGAGGTCGCCGAAGACTCTGAACTTGAGATCCTTGTTCTCCGTCGCGGCCTCGACGATGAGCGTCGCATCTTTCGCACTCTCCAGCTTCTCACTCAGCTCCACTCGTCCGAGCGTTTCCGCTGAGGCTTCCGCGGAGATCGTTCCTTTTTTCACCTGGCGGTCGAGATTTTTCCGGATCGTGGCCTGGCCGCGCTCGAGCGCCTCACGGGAGACGTCGATCATCGTCACCGGATATCCCGATTGCGCGAACACGTGCGCGATGCCGTTTCCCATTTGCCCGGCTCCGACGACGACAACTCGCTCCTCCATTCATTTCTCCAGGCGCCGCAGGCGCCGCGCGTAGATGTAGATCACAACCGCGAACATCGAGACCGCAGCCCCCAGTCCACCTTCCGGCCCCCACCCGCCACCAGTCAGCCAGTCGGGTCCCGCATCGACCACCCGATAATCCGGGGCCAGAACCGGAATCCCGCTCACGGGCGTGTGGAGTCCCGCTGCCATCACCCAGTTCCAGGCGAAATGCACGGCGATTGTCGCGTAAAGACTCCCCGTCGCAAGCAGCACCGCGCCCAGAAAGAATCCGGCAAGCATGACGAGGAGAACCGATTCCGCATCCGCTCCCGGATTCGGAACGTGAAACAACCCGAAAACTATGCTTGTCGCAATGAGGGTCCACCGCCAGCCGATCGATTCGCGAAGCGCCGCGAAGATGTAGCCACGAAGCAGAAGCTCCTCGCCTACCGCCGCTGGAAGAAGATTGGCAAAGGTCAGGCCGGTTGCAGCCCACCAGCTTCCAGGAGCGGCGGGAACAGCGCGTAACTGTCCCATTGCCATCAGGAGCAGCGACGGTAGTGCGATCGCCAGCGCCCCCAGAAGCGCATAGCGTGCGAGCAATCGCGGGCTCGCCGCGTGCGCGCCAAGGCCGACGTAATCCCACGATTTGTTGTCGACCCAGAAAAGCAATGCGGCAGTTGCTATTACCGCGCCAAGCGCAAAGCCCCACTCCGAGACAAGCGGCCGGTAGCCGGCGGCGAGTGCGGCGCTGTCGAGAAAGGCCTCGAGCGTGATCGTGACAGCGACGGCCATGAACAGCACGACCATGAACAGGAGGATCCGCCACGGAGCACGGAGGCGGCCGTCCGGCGTGAGCAGCAGAGCACTGCCGTTCATTTTCAGGAATTAGATGACTGTGCGCGCCGGGCTGCGCGAGGTCAAACGGACGCCGGCGTCAGCGAAACTCTAGCTGGTGCGCTCGACACTCAATGCGACCGCGTCGCCACCACCAAGGCAGAGCGTGGCCAGTCCG
This sequence comes from Gemmatimonadaceae bacterium, assembly GCA_035633115.1. NCBI lineage: Bacteria > Pseudomonadati > Gemmatimonadota > Gemmatimonadia > Gemmatimonadales > Gemmatimonadaceae > Gemmatimonadaceae bacterium. The sequence goes on from DASQFN010000106.1 coordinate 51,034, forward strand.
GTGCGGGCTCCGCGATCCTTCATGGCGTAGAGCAGCGTGGTCAGCACCCGCGCACCGCTTGCTCCGATTGGATGTCCAAGCGCGATCGCGCCACCGTTTACGTTCACACGCTTCCAGTCCCAGCCGAGACCAGTACCGTCGGCAATTGCCTGCGACGCGAAAGCTTCGTTTGCCTCGATGAGATCGAAATCGCCAATGCTCTGCCCGGTTTTCTTCATCAGGTTCTGCACCGCGAAGATCGGGGCGAAGAACAGCTCCTCCGGCTCGGTGGCGCCAGTCGCGTACGCGGTGATGCGGCCGAGAATCTCCAGGCCATTCGCTTCCGCGTACTCTTCGGAGACGACGACGCAGGCGGACGCGCCGTCGTTCAGACTCGATGCGTTGCCCGCCGTTACCGAAAGGTCGGCGTTGTCCCCTTTTCCCGGAAAAGCCGGCCGAAGCTTGGCGAGCGTATTCATTGTGGTGTCCTTCCGGGGGCTCTCGTCGGTGTCCACGACGGTCGTGCCTTTCTTCGTCGTGATCTTTACGGCGACGATCTCGTCCTTGAACCTGCCGGCCTCGATCGCCTCGATCGCTTTCCTGTGCGATGCCTCCGCGAACGCGTCCTGATCCTCTCGTGTTACGCCGGCCTTTCTCGCTGTATGCTCCGCATGGCGGCCCATATGGACGTTGCACGACGAGCACCACAGTCCATCCTTTATCATGCCGTCGACCATCTGCTGGTCGCCGAGCTTCACACCGTTTCGCATTCCATACACATAGTAGGGAGCGTTGGACATCGATTCCTGTCCGCCGGCGACGATGACCTGGTTGTCGCCCGCTTTGATCGACTGCGCTGCCAGCATCACTGACTTGAGGCCGGATCCGCAGACCTTGTTTATGGTGACAGCCGAGACGGTGGCCGGCACTCCAGCTTTCAGCGCGGCTTGCCGCGCGGGCGCCTGGCCTGTTCCACCCTGAATTACCTGCCCCATGATGACTTCGTTTACCGCGTCGGGCGCGACATTCGCGCGGCGAAGGGCTTCCCGAATCGCGATTGCTCCCAGCTCTGGCGCCGAAAGTGCCGAGAGCCCGCCGAGAAATTTTCCAATAGGCGTTCGCGCAGCGGAGACGATTACAGGGGTCCGGGATTTATCAGGCATTACCGAAAGCTAATCGAGTTATTCGGGCGCTTCCCCCAGGCGACGGGTTCCGGCGGCCGCGGCATCCTCTTCCCGCCTTGAAGGAAGCGAGAAGGCGAACACCGCCCCGCCGGTCTCCGGAAACTCGGCCCATGCGCGACCCCCGAGTGATTCGACAGTCTCCCGTACTATGTTCAGACCAAGCCCGGATCCATCGACGTCGGTGACGGTTTCTTCGTGGGCGCGGTAGAACTGTCGGAACAGCTCGGCCCTCGATCCCACCGGCACGCCGATGCCGTTATCCCGTACAAGAACGACAAGCTCGCCAGAACCACTCGGCCCGCCGCCGAAGTCGAAGTTTGCCGAGATCTCCACCCATCGATCGGATTTCGACGGGTCGGAGTATTTGATCGCATTCGAGATGTAGTTCACCAGGCAAAGCTCAGTCGCCGCAGCGTCCACCTCGATGGGCGGAAGGTCGTCAGCGATCCGCACGTCGATGCCTTTTGCCTGCGACTGAGTGCGCAACTGTCTCACAGCTTCGGCTGTCGCCTGAGGCAGCAGCACGTTGCGGCGTTGCCGCGAATCGGACTCGATACGCGAGAGTGCTTCGAGGTTGCCCATGAGCTGCTGCAGGCTGCGGGCATTCTCGACGATTATCTGCTGGAAGTCGGCTCGCTCGTTTTCCTTGAGCCAGGGCTCCTGAAGCAGGTGGCCGGCCCCGCTAATGGCCCCGACTCGATTCTTCAATTCGTGCGACACCATTCGATTGAAGCGACGCAATCTCGATTCGCGATCCTTGATGCGGTCCCCCGAGAGCCTGAGGAACTGCATCGTCGTAGCCTGCCTCATCAGCTCGAGGGCATGTGAGATACGCTGCCAGCTCAGCAGCAGATCGCGTGGCGTGCCGGTGATCCTTCCACTGTCGACACTTTCCAGCACGAACGCGCAGAGTATGGCGCCCAGGATCTCGTGCTCCTTGAGTATCTGGTAAGCGTCGAACCCCTGCGAGTGCCGCAGGGCACCCAGCTCCATGGCCTTCGCGACCACAGGGGCGTTTTCATTCAGGTCGCTCTCCGGATTCTCCAGATAATCCGCCACTCCGTCGATCAGCAGAGGGACGTGATTGAGCAGATCGTCGGTTGGGAAGATGTCTTCCCGCTTTAGGGTCACGCGGGCGTTGATTCTCTCGAGCCAGCGCGCGACCAGGTCTTCTCGCGAGCCTCGCAGCGCGTCGGCAAGGTTGGCGGCGAGCAACCGTGGATAGGTCACGAATGTTCGATTGGAGTTGGCTGTCGGTGGCGATCGACCCACCACGTAAGAAGCAAAGTTATTGCAGTTGCGACGAGCGCGCTGATCCAGATGACCCGCACCGAGGGTGGTGCTGCGCCCATGGCCGCGTCGGCCAGATACGCGACCAGAAACAGCAGAACCAGAAACCAGAATCCCCACTTGCCCTGCCCGTCACGGGCTCGCGTTGCACGCGCATAAATCCACACGCCAATCGCAAACATCGCCAGCTCGACGGCTATCGTCAGCGCGGGAGAATTCCACAGGCCAAGACCGAACATCGCTCCCCCCGGATACATCGCCATGTCCGGTCCATGGGTGATCCAGTCCAGCACCCAGTGGCTCGCGACCAGCGCGGCAAGGACGACCGCGCCGCGGGAATCCTTCGTGAGCGCGAGGTAGAGCCCGCCGAAAAGCGCGCCCCACATGACGAGCATCACAAGCGTATGAGAGTAGGGATAGCTGACGAAGTGGAGCGGCGTTGACACGGTGTTGCCCGGGTCGATCACAACCTCCTCCGCTCCCAGCGCCAGGAAGACTGGCCAGAGAATGTCGGCGAACACACAAGCCGCGAAGAGCGTCGGCAACGACGTTTTCGGCGTTGCTTTCTTTGCCGCAAATCCCAACGAAGTGCCCGATGAACATCGCTATGAGTTGAGAAGACGCCGAACGACTTGCACCAGCGATTGTGGAAGGGTATCCGGACGGCGCAGTACGGAATAGGCTCCCGGCCCGAAAGTTCGCTGGATGTAGACGGGTGCGTCGCGATCAACCGTCACGCAGAAAGGATGCGCTCCCTGCAGCCGAACCTCAGCGACGGCCTGCCGTGTATCCTCGATTCCATACCTGCCTTCGTACTCGTCAATGTCGTTCGGCTTTCCGTCCGACAAAACAAGAAGCAGGCGATGACGAGCACTCTCGCGCATCAACGAACCCGTGACGTGACGGATAGCCGCACCGAGCCGGGTGTAGCGATCGTGCTCGAGACCGGCGATGCGGCGGCGAGCGGCCTCGTCATACCGTTCGTGGTAGCCTTTCACCAGAAGAACGGATACTCCACGAGGGCCCTCACCTGAAAATGCAGAAACGCTGTAACGATCGCCGATGGCGTCGAGGGCCTCGCAAACTAGAACAAGAGCCTCTTTTTCGACCTCGATGACGCGGCGATTGTCGGACAGCCAACTGTCGGTTGAACCGCTGATATCCACGAGGATGCTTACGGCGATATCCCTTCGACCCCGGCGAACCGACTGGTACAGGTGATCGTCCGATGACAATCCCGCACAGACGTCGGCCTGCGAGGTCACATACGCGGAAATGTCGACATCCTCACCGTCAAGCTGCCGGCCAAGCCTCAGCCGCTGTGATCGCAAGCGCTCGAACTGACGCCGAACTTCACGAATCTCACGCGCGCGTTTGCGCAACACCGAGGCAACCCAACTCGAGTCTCCGACGAAGGCGACGGATTCCCGCACCACCGCGTGTGCCGGTCGATATGCCGCAGTCCGCCAATCCCATTCCGGATAGGAAATGCCGCTGGCGTCGCGTGACCGAGTAATAACGTGAGGGCGCGAAGCGGGTGGGTCCTCGCTCAGCAGTATCTCTGAAGCGATTCCAGGTCGCGTGACGAGACGAGCTTCGGGCAGCTCCGAGAGCGAATCCGCGAGGTCGTCTGCGTCAGCGTTTTCGTCCCGATCGGCGGGTCGCTGCAGTCCTCCGGGGTCCTCGACGTGCTGCTGCGGATCGTCGAGCTGGATCATCGACATTCCCATCGACACGTCGTCCTCTCCTTCCTCCGCCGGTCGCACGGATGGCCGGCGTCGCATCGTGCGCGTCCGTTCGGACCTCGCGATCTTGTCGTGATCGTCCGGCGCCGTGGGCGTACCAGCGGGACGTGCCGCCGGCCGCGTCGCCCTTCCCCACAGGATCACAGATGGGAGCCCTCGATAACGACCGGGCAGCGACTCGAGACTCTTCGCCTCGTGAGTTGCCCACAGCAGCGAATGCATCGGTGCAGCCGCGAGCGCCATTCCCGGTGGGGGGCTCGCGGGATGCGACTCGAGCACCAGACGGAGCATCGATTCGACCTGACGCTCGCGCGGCGTGAGCAGTGAAAGCCGAGGCCGCAGCGCACGCGCGATCCGCCGGCCCTCGATCAGCACAGGCACGAGACCCGGAACATCGCGAGTCAGCGCATGATCGACTGCCACGGCCTCGCTCAGCTCAAACAAATCCTGAAGCTCGAGTGAAAATGTCGCCTCGAGGAGGTCCGCAGTTCCGCGGCGGGCTCGAGCGGCCTGCTCGATTGCCATCAACCGATAGAAATCGTAGCTGGCAGCCGCATTATTGATTTCAATGGTTCGGGGAAGGCGGATCCGCTCGCCATCGGTACTTGGAATCGCCGCTTCCTCGAGAAGATGGCGAGGAATACGGCGCGCCACTCGCGCAGCAAGCGAAGGTCTTGCGCGTGACTCTGCGGCGACGATTGGAGGCACGTCCCCGTACAGCGCCACAGTGAGCCACTCGAGTCGCTTTCGGACGTCTGCCAGCTCGAGCTGTGGAGTTCCGGCCGTGTGTCTGCGCCAGAGCGCGGCCACATATGACGTCGCTGCGTGGGCTCCCTCGAGGACTACGTCTTCGGGCTCTGACATACAAGGAGCTGACTCAGCTCAGGCGATTACGGCGGAGACCAGATCGCGGAGCGCGCCAAGGAGTTCGGGGTCATCACTCAGTGGTGCGACGAGTGCGGAGCGGCATGCGTCGATCGGTGGAATTCCTTCCGCGATGAGACGCGCCGTCGCGACCAGCAGGCGGGTACTCGGGACTTCAACGAGCCCCCGGTCTTTCAGATTGCGCATTCGGGCAGCGAGCGCGACGAGGGACCTGGCTGTCGGCTCATCGACCCCACCCTCGTGCTGGACAATCCGCCATTCCAATTCGTTGCGCGGAAAATCAAAATCGATAGCAACGAACCGCTGCCTCGTGCTCGGCTTCAACTCCTTCAGCACATTCTGATAACCGGGATTGTACGAGATGACGAGCTGGAATCCTTCAGCTGCTTCGATCAGCTCTCGTGTCTTTTCGAGCGGCAGCAATCTCCGGTCATCGCTCAGCGGGTGGATGACGACGATCGTATCCTGCCTCGCTTCGACGATTTCATCGAGGTAGCAGATTGCGCCGAGGCGTGCCGCGAGAGTCAGCGGGCCGTCCTGCCAGACCGTGTCGCCTCCTCGAACCAGATACCGCCCGGTGAGATCGCTCGCCGACAAATCGTCATGGCATGCCACAGTCACGAGCGGACGCCCGAGTCTCCACGCCATGTGCTCGACGAAGCGCGTCTTGCCACAGCCGGTCGGTCCTTTCAGCATCACACTCAGGCCGCGCTGATGGCATTTCTCGAAGAGAGAAACCTCGTCGGCAGTCGGCAGGTAGTACGGTTCCGATTCGAGATATCGTAGCCCGTCGTGGAGCAACGAGCGCTCGCGCCGCTTTTCTGAGTCGTGAGCGGCCGGCAATGCCATCAATCAGGCGGCTGTTGGCGCAAGAGCGGCCTCGGAAGGCTCGGCGAGCGCCGGCGCCCGAAGAGGCGGATAGCGGAAGAAATCCCACAGGAAGAGTCCGACACCGACCGTGAAGATCGTGCCCGCTCCGATCACCATCAGGAAATGAACCTGGATCTTGAGCTGAGTCTCCAGGAACCCGAGTCCCATTATTCGCTCGAGATACGTTTGCACGATCCCGGCGGCAGCGAAGGCCATCGTCATGCCGAACATCCCGATGGTCTGCATCCAGAATGCCCAGTAACCCACCGAACTTTCCTTCTCCGCTTCAGCGCGGCCGGTAAAGTGCGGCATTACAAAACTGATGAGCGCGAGATTCACCATCACGTACGCGCCGAAGAACGCCGAGTGAGCGTGCATCGTCGTAATGTGGGTGCCGTGAGTCCATTTGTTGACCGCCGGCCAGGTGTGGGCCAGGCCGAGTAGGCCGGCACCGAACGCGGTATAGATCGCGCTTCCGATGGTCCAGTGCAGCGCGAGCTTGTTCGGATGCGCGAACCCTGAGCGGCGCATTGCGTAATAAGCGAACGTCGCCATTCCGAAAAGCGCGAGCGGTTCGAGTGCGCTGAAGAAGCCACCGATGGGAAGCCAGTATTTTGGGACGCCGACCCAGTAATAATGGTGAGCTGTACCGAGAATCCCGGCAATGAAAACGAGGCCGACGATCACGTAGAGCCATTTTTCCATCATTTCCCGGTCTACGCCGGAAAGACGGATGAGGAGGTAGGAGATCAGGCCGGCCTGAATCATCTCCCAGACGCCTTCCACCCAGAGGTGAACGGTCCACCACCGATAGAAGATGCTGATCGTATAGTTGTTGAACTGAAGGAGCGCGGGCAGGTAGAGCAAAGCCGCCAGCACCAGGCCCGCTGTGAGGACACCTTCGGTCGTTGTCCAGCGACCTGCCTTTCTGATCGTCATCAAAAGGTTGTACAGGAACATCAACATTACTACGACGATTCCCACCTTCAGCGGGAAGGGCTGTTCCAGAAGCTTGTTTCCCGCGGTCCAGCCAAAGATGTATCCCACGACAATCGTCACGCCGAGAAGCGACCAGATTCCGAGCTGCCAGTAGGCAAGTCGCTCGCTGTGAATCTCGGTTCGCGATTCCTCGGGAATGACGTAGTAGGCGGACCCCATGAAACCGGTGAGGACCCAGAAGATGAGCAGATTCGTGTGCAGCGCTTTCACCGTGTTGAACGGCAGAACATTCAGGAGAGGATCCGGGCCGAGATACTTCGCTGCCGCGAGCAGGCCGAAAACCATCTGCAGACCGAATAACAGCATTGCGACCACGAAGTAGGGATACGCTATCCACTGTGAACGAAAGCGCATTGATGTCTCCTACCTGAGGGTCGAGAGGTACGCCACGAGCTGGTCGATCTGCGCTGCGGAAAGCACAGTCTTGAAGTTGTCGGGCATGAAGGAGCGTCCGCCTGAAGAGAACATCTGGCCTTCCACGAGATAGGCGTGTGGATTCTCGATGGATTCGCGAATGTATCCCGCAGCATCGGTAGCGGTGCCCTTGTAGTCGTCATCGGCGACGTGTTTCCCAGCCATCGTCGCTATGCCGGCCAGGCTGGGTCCGGCGAGGTTGACCCCTGGCGCTGTCGAGTGACAGGCGAAGCATCCCGGCGGAGTCTGCCTGAACAGCACCTCACCCAGCGCGATTGGCTGGTCAGACGCGGCGCGTGCGGGCGATTCGGCAGTCTCAGCTCCACGCAGCTGACCGCCACTAACCAGGATCGGCCGCGGCGGCCATCCGTTGTTGTCGATGCGCGAAACCCAGCCAAGGAAAGCGATGACCTGCGTAATCTCCGACTCACTGAGTCGCGGGTTCGGCATCAGCCTGCGGTGCACCTTCTCCGAATAGAACTGCGAGGGGTCCTTGAGGAACGCGCGCAGATAAGCGTCGCCCCGCTGCTGAGCGATCTTGGTGAGATCGGGCGCATAATAGGCGCCCTCTCCGAGAAGCGTGTGGCAGTTCACGCAATTCTTACGGTGCCAGACATCCTTTCCCGCACTCACGTCCGGTGTGATGAGCTCCGCATGCGTGAGTTTCGCGAACTGCCTGTGGCTGTCGAACGTCAGTCCGAGAAAAATTGCGGCGAAGATGAACGTGCCGACGGCAAAGAACATCCGCGTCTGTCGCTTAGTCATTGTTTTCCCCTAAGCAGCTGAAGGACGTAGCTCGGCGATCAATCAGACGGTGATGTCGTTCCAGTTGGCGAGTACGTGCCATCCAGCGTAGCCGATGGAGACCAGCATGAGTGCGAGGACCAGCCATAGAACCAGGCGGCCGTACACAAAGACTGCGGGCGTTGACGCATCAGGCAAGCCGCTCTCTCCTGAAGAAATGTGCGAGAATAAAATGCAGCCGTGAAACATGTTGGTGTCGACTGCGCGTTCGCAATCAGCGTTTCCCCTACGGTGCGTGCGCCCTCGTGGCCAGTTCATCCTGAATCCGCGCAATGAAGTCCGCCACGGGCATCACTTCCTGCTTCTTCCCCGCCCCCCGCACACGCAGCGCAAGCGAGTCGCTCTCCGCCTCACGCTTCCCGACAATCGCCATGTACGGAATCTTGAGCGTCTCCGCCTCGCGTATTCGATAATTCAAAGTCTCGGACCGATCGTCGAGATGGACGCGGGCGCCCCGGACCTTGAGGCGCTCGACAATAGACTCGGCAGCCTGACGCGCCTCGTCGGAGATTGGAATCACTCTCACCTGCTCGGGAGCCAGCCAGAGTGGAAACGCGCCGGCGTAATGCTCTACGAGCCCACCGACGAATCGCTCCATCGATCCGACGAGAACGCGGTGCAGCATCATTGGCCGATGCGGTGTGTTGTCCGCACCGGTGTACTCGAGCTCGAACCGCTCGGGAAGATTGAAGTCGAGCTGCACCGTGGGGCCCTGCCATTTGCGCCCGATCGCATCGATCAGCTTGTAGTCCAGCTTCGGTCCGTAGAAAGCACCGCCACCAATGTCCATCTCATAAGGCTGGCCCCGCTCCGTCATCACCTCGGCGAGCGTGCGCTCAGCCTTCTCCCACAGCTCGGGACTTCCAAGGGCTTTGTCGGGCCGGGTTGCAAGCTCGATCGTGTACGGATAGCCAAACGCGCAAAGCATCTCGTCAACGAGGTCGAGAAGTCGCTCTATCTCTGACGGCACCTGCTCCGGAGTGCAGAACACGTGTGCATCATCCTGCGTGAATCCGCGCACTCTCAGCATTCCGTGCAGCACGCCACTTCGCTCGTACCGGTACACAGTTCCAAACTCGGCGTACCTGATCGGCAGATCGCGATACGAGCGCGCCTTCGACTGGTAAATGCAGATGTGCCCCGGGCAGTTCATCGGCTTCGGGCGGTACGACGCGCCCTCGACGTCCATCGCGCCGAACATGTTCTCCTTGAAGTTCTCGAGGTGCCCGGAGATCTGAAAAAGCTTCTCGCTCACGATGTGCGGCGTATACACGAGATCGTATCCGTGCCGCTGAATCAGATCGCGCTCATACGTCTCGATCTCGTTGCGGACAATGGCACCACGGGGATGCCATAGAATGAGTCCCGGGCCGACCCTTTGATCGACGGAGTAGAGATCGAGCTGCTGGCCGAGAAGCCGGTGGTCGCGCCGCTTTGCTTCCTCAATGCGGTGGAGATAAGCCTCGAGATCCTCCTTCGAGAACCACGCGGTCGCATAGATGCGCTGCAGCATCTGACGCTTCTCATCGCCGCGCCAGTAAGCTCCGGCCGTGTGCAGCAGCTTGAAATGACGCAAATACGATGTGTCCGGCACGTGCGGGCCGCGGCACAGATCGATGAACGGTCCGTCCGTATAGGTCGAGATGATTTCGTCGTCACTGAACTCCGAAAGCCGCTCGATCTTCAGCGGATCATCCAGGAATCTCTTTCGCGCTTCGGACTGGCTGACCTCTTCGCGGATGAACGGATACTTCTCCTGCACGACCTTTCGCATCTCTGTTTCGAACGCCTCGAGATCCTCCGGCGTGAACGGCTCCGCGACCTCGAAGTCGTAGTAGAAACCGTCCTCGATGGCCGGGCCGAATCCGATCTTCGCGTCAGGCCGCAGGCGGCGCACCGCCGTCGCCAGAATATGCGCGCCGGAGTGGCGCAGAACATCGAGCGCGATCGCGTCCTTTGCCGTAAGAACGCGAAACTCGCCGCTCTTTCGAAGGGGAGTGATCAGGTCGATCACCTCTCCGTCGACCTCGACCGCCAGAGCGTCCCGGAGCAGCCGCGAGCCGATGGAGGCAACCACATCGCGCGGCAATGTTCCCTCCTCGACCTGGCGCGTAGCGCCGTCGGGGAGTGTCAACGTCAACATGTCTTTCCTCGTGAAAATCGGGGGGCGGCGGCTGGCCTTTAACTTGCTCCCGCTTAAGCTATCCTTCGAGAATATCCTTCGCCACAGGATCGCATACATGTCACCCTTCAGATACCAGGATGAAGAATCCGCTTCGACCGGAGCGCTGTACATCGCGCTTGGCGCGCTCGCCGGATTCGCCGCAGGAGTCGTCGTCGCTCAGCATTACGGCGGAGTTACCGGACTCACTGATCGCATTCGCGAAAAGTTTGGGCGAGCTCAGGCCGGCGACACGACGGAAGATGAACACGAAGAGTACGAGACCTCGTACGACGACGACCACGAGCGTCCGCTCGAGCCAACCGAGGAACTCGAGGAGCGAGTCCTCGAAGCGTTCCGAAACGACCCGATCCTGAGCGAGCGCGCAATCGACATCGGCGCCCTCGACGACGGAATAGTCGAGCTCACCGGCTGGGTCAATGCAGCCGACGAGGCTGAACAAGCAGTGGTAATAACGCGTGGCGTACCGGGCGTGGACACCGTTGTCAACCGGCTCGCCATCAGAACCGAGGAGGACCTCCTGGACGATATGGCTGAGGACTACGAGGAAGCCGTTGACGGGGTGGGTGGAGGACAGTGGGAAGGCCAGAACATCGGCACAGGACGCAGGCGACAGGGAAACTCCGCCGAGGTCGACCGTCATGCCGACCCGAGGCAGGAGCTGGAGGAAAAGGAGCTCGACCGGATTTTTCTGAACGCCGATGAAGAGGCCGACGTCAAGGCCGAGCGGCGACAGCGATCCAAGAAGCCACCGAAGACCGGTCGTGCCGACGGATCGCCCCTTGCGCCGGGAGGCGTTCCAAAGAGCGACCACGTCGCCAATCCACTCGAAGCTCCTCCGCAGGAAATCCCAGGGCAGTAGTCTCGACCTGCGGGACCACGAGCTGCAAAACGGAGCGGCCGGCTTTCCAGCTGGCCGCTCCGCGCTGCTTACAACCACAAAATTGCGCGGTTAACTTGCGCTGGACATGACCGCTACACGGGAAAACGCCGAGCTCTCACCCCAGTACGACCCGGCGGCCAACGAGAGCGCGATTTATCGCGAGTGGGAGGAAGCCGGTGTCTTCACCGCGCACGCGGAGCGATCGCAGCCAGCGGGAGGTGACCGCCAGCCTTTCGTGATCGTGATGCCGCCGCCCAATGTGACGGCGGTTCTTCACATGGGACACGGTCTCAACAACACCGTGCAGGACGTGATCATCCGCTGGCGACGGATGTGCGGAGACGAAGCTCTGTGGGTGCCGGGAACCGATCACGCAGGTATCGCGACACAAAATGTCATCGAGAAGCAGCTCGGCGCCGAGGGGAAAACCAGATTCGACCTCGGACGCGAAGCTTTTATCGAGCGGACCACGGAGTGGGTCGGTGAAACCGGTGGAACGATTCTCCAGCAGCTCCGAGCGATCGGCGCGTCGTGCGACTGGAGCCGAACGGCGTACACTCTTTCGCCGGCGCTCAGCGAAGCGGTGCGCGAGGCGTTCGTTCAGCTGTACGAGCGTGGTCTGGTATATCGCGGACATAGAGTCATTCACTGGTGCCCGCGATGCCTGACTTCACTGAGTGACGAAGAGGCTGAGCATAGTGAGGAGGCCGGGCATCTTTATCACGTCCGGTATCGCGTGAACGCCTCTGCCGGTGCCAGCGGTCCAGAGTGGATCAGCGTCGCCACCACACGCCCCGAAACGATGCTCGGCGATGTTGCGATTGCTGTGCATCCTGAGGATGAGCGTTACAAGGGCGTCGTTGGTGCGACAGCCACGCTGCCGATCGCAAACGTCGAGATACCGATAATCGCCGATGCGGAAGGCGTGGATCCGACGTTTGGAACCGGAGCAGTCAAGATCACTCCTGCCCACGACGCCAGCGATTTCGAGGTCGGGAAGCGTCACGATCTCCCGATGCCGGTGATCCTCTCGCCCGACGGCCGAATGGAGAACGGCGCCGATGCTGATAGTCGAGTGCCCGAGTCACTCCTCGGACTGGACCGGTTCGAGGCGAGAGAGCGCGTTGTCGAAATGCTGCGCGCGCTCGGTCAGCTGGAAAAAGTCGAGCCGTACACGCACGGAGTGCGTCACTGTTACCGGTGCGACAGTGTCGTCGAGCCGCGCCTCTCCGATCAGTGGTTCGTGAAGATGAAACCGCTGGCGGAGCCTGCGCTCGCGGCGGTGACGGATGGACGAATCCGGTTCCTGCCTGAACGGTGGGAAGCCGTCTACATCAACTGGCTCGTTGGAATTCGCGACTGGAATATCTCGCGGCAGCTGTGGTGGGGGCATCGCATTCCTATCTGGTATTGCGACGCGTGCGGCGAGATCACCGCGAGCCGTACCGATATTGAGAAGTGTCCGAAATGTGGAGGCGCAGTCAGGCAGGACCCTGACGTGCTGGATACGTGGTTCTCGTCCTGGCTATGGCCTTTCTCCACACTCGGCTGGCCGGACAAGTCGTCGAAGGACCTGCAGGCGTTCTACCCGACGGACGACCTCATCACTGCGCCGGAGATTCTTTTCTTCTGGGTGTCGCGGATGATCATGGGCGGCTTCGCTTTCATGGGTGAGACGCCGTTTCATACGGTCTACCTGCACGGCACAGTGCGCGACATGCAGCACGTGAAGATGTCCAAATCGCTTGGCAACGGCATCGATCCTCTCGACGTTGTTTCGCTATACGGCGCCGATGCCCTCCGCTATACGGTCATCGCCGGACTTGGCATGGGGGCGGAGCTCATGCTCGACCCCAACGACCTGGAGAAGTCATTCGCACCAGGCCGCAACTTCGTCACGAAGCTGTGGAACATCGGTCGATTCCTGCTGTCGAACGCCGGCGACGAACCGGTGAAGAAAATTTCCGATCTCGATCCGTCGAGACTGACCCGCTCGGACCGGTGGATTCTGCACAGGCTGAACGAGGCGATCGGTGAGTGCGATGCCGCACTCGGCCCTGCGCGCCCGCGCGACGGTGTGTGGAGGCCGGATGAAATGCGCGCGGGAGTCAGGCTCAGCGAATTCGTCGAGTCGGCGCGGCAGTTTGTCTGGAACGAGCTCGCGGACTGGTACGTCGAAGCAGTGAAGCCGCGTCTCGCCGGCTCGGGCGAAGACCGTGAGGTCGCCCGAGCGGTGCTTGCAGAGGTCTTTGGCGCTTCGCTTCGGCTGCTCCACCCGGTTGTGCCGTTCATCACGGAGGCACTCTGGAGCCGGATGCCATCGAGCACAGACAGCGACAGCGGGATGATTGTTACGGCGAGCTGGCCGACGGCGAATTCTGCCTACGCCGCGGAGTCCGACTTCGAGGTGGTGCGCGAGGCCATCATGGCGGTGCGACAACTTCGCGCGGAATACTCGATTCCGCCCGGCCAGACGATTAAGGCCGAGCTCCTTCCGCCCGCATACGGCGCGGCGGCATCTGCTGCAGAGGGTTCTCGAATTCTTCTCGAAGAAGCGCAGCTGATTCAGCAGCTCGCCCGCTGCGAGATCGTCGAGTATCCGCCGGGCAACATGTCCGACATGGGAACTCACGCTGGCGGTAAAGGATCAGTGATCCTGCTTGCCGGCGGATCGAGATTGTTCGTGCCACTCGGCGGCGTAATCGATATCGACAGGGAATGCGCAAAGGCGAGAGCGGAGCTCGACAAGCTTGCAAAGCAGCTCGACTCTCTGGCGGCCCGATTGCAGAATCCGGGCTTTACCGATAAGGCGCCACCGGAGGTCGTCAGATCCGAACGTCAGAAGCAGCACGACTGGGGCCGGCGGCGAGAGCAGCTTGCAGAGAAGGTGAGGGCTCTTTGCGGGAGCTGACCGCCCATCGACCGTTTCGTCTCGTCGCCGTTGCGTCAACACTTATCGCCATTCTCGCGGTTTGTGCGTCGCCAGGCATTCCGCCCGGAGGTCCAGTCGACACGGCCGCGCCGCAGCTGGTTGACATTGCACCCGACAGCGGAGCAACAGCGACAACTCCGAAGGCCGCAATCTTCCGCTTCGATGAAGTCGTGAGCGAGCGCCCCACCGGCGCGGCCTCGCTGAGTGCGTTGTTTCTGATCTCGCCACGCGAGGGAACGCCCGATGTGGACTGGCACCGCGAGGCGGTTTCGGTGCGCCCGAGTCGCGGATGGCGGCGCAACACGGCGTACACCATCACGATGCTTCCCGGCATGAGCGACCTGCGGGGCAACGTGCGCAACGCTGGCGCAGTCCTGGTTTTCTCGACTGGGGCGGACATCCCGCAGTCGAGAATTGCGGGCACCGTCTTCAACTGGCTCACCGGTCACGCTGTTGCTCGTGCATTCGTGGAGGTCCGGCCGGTTGCGGACACCACGATTGCGTACGTCGCCGCGACCGACACGACAGGCAGGTTTCTCGTTTCAAACGTTGCGCCAGGCAGGTACTCGGTGCGGGCATTCATAGATGACAACAGCAACAGGGGTCTCGATCCCCGAGAGGCGTGGGATTCTGTCACGGTCGCACTCACCGACACGGCTCGGGTCGAGATGTTTGCATTTCCTCACGACTCGGTTGGTGCACGGCTGGCGAATGTTGGCCTGAGAGACTCCGTTACACTGGAGCTGCTGTTCGATCACGCAATCGACGTCAACCAGCAATTCAATCAGTCGTCGATCAGCATCAGAAGGGCTGATTCCGTGGACATTCCGGTGATCAGCGTTACAAAACCGGAGCTTCCCGCCGACGCAACCGCCGGCACCGCACGGCGACCCTCGCGCGCCATTCCCTCCACCAGCCTGGTGGTGCGCATCGGGACACCGATCAAAACGCGAACTACGCTGCGCATTCGCACGATCGGTGTGCGCGGATTGGAGGGCATTCCATTCACGACGGACAGAGTCGTGATCGTCGAGCCGCCACCGCCACCCCCGGCAGCCCAGCCTCCAGGCGCTGCTCCGGGGGCGCGCCCTGTCACTCCCCCTCCCCCTCCCCCTCCACCGCCGCCGCCCCCGCCGCCCCCGCCGCCCCCGCCGCCGATCAGACGATGAGCGATCCTCGTAGAAGTCTGCCGAGCGTCAGCGTGCTGCTCGAGACCGAGGAGGTGCGTTCGCTCATCGAGCGGCATCCGCGAGCGCTGGTCGTAAACGCGATTCGTGACACGCTCGACGAGCTGCGGGCAGGCGCTGCAGGCGAGGGCGGCCCCGGACTTCTCGAAACGATCGCCGAGCGAGTCGAGAGGGCAGCCCTCCCCTCCCTGACTCCTGTATTCAACCTCACGGGGATCGTGCTCCACACGAATCTGGGACGGGCTCCGCTCGCTAATGTTGCACTCGATGCGGTCCTCGCACTCGCGGGAGGCTACAGCAACCTCGAGTACGACCTCGATACCGGCCGGCGCGGCAGTCGCTACTCACACTGCGTGTCGCTCCTTTGCGGGCTCACCGGGGCTGAGGATGCAATCGTCGTGAACAATTGCGCGGCGGCACTGGTCCTCACGCTGAGCGCGCTTGCTCGCGGACGCGAGGTAATCGTCTCACGCGGGGAGCTGGTAGAGATCGGCGGCAGCTTCCGCGTTCCGGATATCATGGGCCGCAGCGGCGCCACTCTGGTGGAAGTCGGCACGACGAACCGGACGCACCTCGATGACTACGTCCGCGCAATTACCCCGCGTACGGGTGCAATCGCGAAAATCCATCGCAGCAACTTTACGATCGAGGGCTTCGTGGCGGACGTCGGCGTGAGCGACCTCGTACCCGTGGCAGGCGAGCACGACATTCCCATCATTCATGACCTGGGCAGCGGCCTGATCATTCCGCTCGATGAATTCGGACTCTCGGGTGAGCCTACGGCACACGCCGCGCTGACGGCGGGCGCCACCGTCGTCACGATGAGCGGTGACAAGCTGCTCGGCGGGCCGCAGGCAGGAATTATCGTCGGGAAGGCGCACGCGATTGCGCGACTGAAAAAGGACCCGTTCGCAAGGGCGTTGCGCGTCGACAAGATGACAATTGCCGCACTTGGCGCGACGCTTCAGCTGTACCGCGATCCCGAGCGTGCTCTCGCCGCGATCCCGACGCTGGCGATGATCACCGCGCCGGTAGCGGAAGTGCGCGAGCGAGCCTCGACGCTCGCTCGCGCGCTGCGGGACTCGAACATTGACGCCGAAGTCGTGCCGAGCCGCGCGAGTGTCGGCGCGGGCGCTTTTCCGACCCGCGAGATTCCTTCCGCGGCCGTGACTATCAACGGCGATGCCACCGCGCTGGAGCAGAAGCTTCGGTCCGGCAGTCCTCCGGTAATCGGAAGAATTGCCGACGACCGGCTAATTCTGGACATGCGCAGCGTTCCGGCGGCACACGACTCGCGGCTCACGTCCGCAATCCTTCGCGCGCTGGCGTGAACGCTCTTCCCAGCGCCGTTTTTCTGGACCGCGATGGGACCATCATCAAGGACGTGAGCTACCTGTCGCGACCCGAGCAGGTGGAGCTGCTCGACGGAGCAGCGGAGGCGATCGCTCGAATCAATGCAGCCCTCGTCCCGGCTGTGATCGTGACGAATCAATCAGGCATCGGTCGCGGATATTTCTCGCTCGCCGATTATGAGCGAACCGAACAGCGGCTCAACTTGCTTCTGGCCGAGCGAGGCGCGCGCATCGACGCAACTTACTATTGCCCTCATGCTCCCGAAGAGGGTTGCCGGTGCAGGAAGCCCGGCACACTTCTCTTCGAAAGAGCTGCCGAGGACCTGGGTATCGACTTACGGAATGCACTTTTCATCGGGGATCGCTTTCGCGACATCGAGCCGGCAATGAGCTTCGGGGCAAAGGGCGTTCTCGTCCCCATACCCACAACGCCGGGCGACGAGATCGCGCGCGCTCACGAATCGGCCCGTGTTGCGGAGTCTCTCTCGCTTCCACTCGACTGGTATCTGTGCACGAATTAACGGACATCGCCACGAATCGCTGTCAAGACCGTAAATCATGAGTCACGGCTCTTCCTGAGAGCTTGATCGCGCGGTAAAATCGCGCATGGCCGCACGCATCGCCGTCCTCGCGTCGGGCGGGGGAACGAACCTCCAGGCAATTCTCGACCACTTCGCGAGTATCCCCAATCCGGCGGGCACCATCGTGCTCGTCGCTTCCAACCGGGAAAAATCCCGGGCGCTCGAGCGCGCTCGCGCGGCGGGAATTCCATTCGAGGTATTTGACGCAACCGACGATGGCGCCGCACTCCTCGCGCTGCTCCATGAAGCGGCCGCGGATCTCATCGTGCTCGCCGGCTATCTCAAGCACATTCCGGAGGATGTGATCCGCCGCTATCACGGACGGATCATCAACATCCATCCGGGACTTCTCCCCGATTTTGGCGGGCCTGGCATGTACGGGTCCCGAGTGCACGCCGCCGTCCTCGCGTCGGGCGCGACGAGCACGGGACTCACAATCCATTTCGTCGACGACGAATACGATCACGGTCCTGTCATCGCACAATGGCGTGTGCGGGTGAAGATCGACGACACGGCTGAATCGCTCGCCGAGCGCGTTCTTTCGGCGGAGCACATCGTGTATCCACGCGTCGTGGACATGGTAGCTGCGCTGAGCAACGCTGGACTCGCGGCGAATTTCTGAGATGCCACTCGCACTCCTCTCGGTATCCGACAAGACCGGCCTCGTAGAATTTGCTCAGGGGCTCGCTCGCCTCGGCTGGTCACTCGCATCCACCGGCGGTACGGCGAAGGCACTGCGCAACGCAGGCCTGACGGTGCGTGAGGTCAGCGAGCTCACTGGCTTTCCTGAAATGCTCGAGGGCCGCGTCAAGACACTTCATCCCGCCGTTCATGGGGGACTGCTTGCGCGGCGCGACCTGGCCGAGCACATGAGTGCGCTCACCGATAAGGGGATCGAGCCGATCTCGCTTCTGGCTGTGAACCTGTATCCTTTCCAGGCAGTCTCTTCGCGTGAGGGTGTAGCCGCGGAAGAGGTCATCGAGAACATCGACATCGGGGGGCCGTCGATGCTGCGCTCGGCCGCAAAGAACTTCGCGGCCGTGACGGTGGTGGTCGATCCAGCGGACTACACGCGAGTGCTCGCCGGACTCGAGGCGAACGACGACGACCT
Organism: Gemmatimonadaceae bacterium; assembly: GCA_035633115.1. Taxonomy (NCBI): domain Bacteria; kingdom Pseudomonadati; phylum Gemmatimonadota; class Gemmatimonadia; order Gemmatimonadales; family Gemmatimonadaceae; species Gemmatimonadaceae bacterium. The sequence goes on from DASQFN010000106.1 coordinate 69,432, forward strand.
GGATCTGCGCCGTCTCCTCGCGGAGAAAGTGTTCGCTCACACAGCGGCGTACGACGCAGCCATCGCGAAGTGGTTTGCCTGCGAGCGCCTGGACGATTTTCCCGACCGCCTCACGCTCTCCCTCGCGCGGCGACAGACGCTTCGTTACGGCGAGAATCCCGGGCAGCGCGCCGCCTTCTATACGGAGCGGCCGGGCAACGGTCTGGCGGGTCTGACGCAGAAGGGCGGAAAAGAGCTCTCGTTCAACAACCTGCTCGACCTCGAGGGCGCACTGCTGGCAACTGATCCGTTCGAGGACGAGATCTGCTGCGCAATCATAAAGCATACAACGCCGTGCGGCCTCGCCACCGGAGAGTCGGCGCTCGACGCGTACCGGAAAGCGCTTGCGTGCGACCCCGCTTCGGCATTTGGATCGGTCATCTCGTTCACGGTTCCAGTCGATGCCGAAACTGCGGAGGCGATATCGAGTCTCTTCGTCGAGTGCCTCGTGGCACCGTCATTCAGCGCGGAAGCTCTCGAGATCCTCGGTCGGAAACAGAATCTCCGCGTTCTCGAGGGCCGGGCCGAGTGGGGGAAGCACGCGCTCGACTACAAGCGCGTCCGAGGGGGAATGCTCCTTCAGGAGCGGGCAGTTCCGCCTGCCGAGCTCTCGGCATGGACGGTCGTCACGAGAAGGCAGCCGACGGACGAGGAGCGAAAAAACCTGATGTTCGCGTGGCGCGCGGTGGGAAGCGTGAAGTCGAACGCAATTCTCCTTGCCCGTGACGGCGCGACGATTGGAATCGGAGCCGGACAGATGTCACGCGTCGACGCAGCGTTTCTCTCGGTGCACAAGGCAGGACTCGCCGGGCATGACACTCGCGGCGCAGTGCTTGGCTCCGATGCGTTCTTCCCGTTCCGTGACGGCGTCGATCAGGCAGCGGACGCGGGAATAACGGCGATCGTCCAGCCGGGCGGCTCGGTTCGCGACGCAGACGTAATTGCCGCGGCCGACGAGCACGACATCGCCATGGTTTTCACCGGCCAGAGGCAGTTCCGACACTAGGTCGCACGCGGCGAACGTGAAGCGCGCGGCGGTCGCGGTCGTAGGCGGTGGAGTGATTGGCGCAAGCATCGCGTACCATCTGGCAAAACGGGGCGTCCGGGATATCCTCGTGCTCGACCGTGGACGCGAGCCCGGCGAGGGCAGTACCGGCAAGGCGACCGGCGGGTTTCGCGCGCAATTCGCGACCGGCGTCAACGTGCGACTGTCATTGCTCGCGCGCGAAAAACTGCGCCAGTTCGCTGACGAGATCGGAGCCGATCCTGGGTACGTGCAGGCGGGTTATCTGTGGATAGCGAGCACGCCCACGGCCATGGACGCGCTGCGGGCGGCAGTGGCCATCCAGCATTCCGCCGGCCTCACTGAAGCCGCCGAGATAGACGCCGAAGAGATCGGAACAATCAATCCCGCGGTTGACTTGAATGCCGTCATCGGGGGCGCCTGGTGCCCAACCGACGGCTTCATCTCGCCAATGCAGATGCTCAATGGTTACATCGATGCGGCGACGCGCCTTGGGGTGAAGTTCGAATGGGACGTGGAAGTGAGCGAGATACTGATTGAAACGAAGCGCAACACTCGCCATTTGAAGACGTCTCGAGGTCCCGTGTCAGTCGATGCCGTGGTCAACGCGGCGGGGGCGTGGGCAGGTATGCTTCCATGCGGTGACCGCGGTGAGCTTGCCGTGAAGCCACTCAAACGTCAGGTCGCTCTGAGCGAGGCAACCGATCTACTTCCTTCGTCGATGCCGATGACGATCTTCGTCGAGAGCGGCTTTCACCTCCGGGTACGGAATGGGAGAGTGATGCTGGTCAGTCCTACTCCCGAGGCGAGCGATAATTCACTCGAAAGCGGCGTGGATGACGATTGGCTCGACTCGGTCCTCGTGGAGGCGGTCGGGCGCGTCCCTGCCCTCGCAGATCTCCGTCTCGATCGACACGCGTGCTACGCGGGGTACTACGAGATGTCGCCGGACAGGCACGCGATTCTAGGTCCCGCACCGTGGTGCGACAATCTTTTCCTCGCGAACGGATCCTCGGGGCACGGCGTGATGCACGCTCCGGCGATCGGGCAGCTGCTCGCGGAGTTCATCTGCGACGGCGTTGCGTCGTCACTCGACGTGAGCGCGCTCCGGCCCACGCGTTTTTCGGAGAGGGCGCCGAACGTGTCTACGGAGCTCCTCTGAGATGCGCACGGAAGATTTCTGGTGTAGTTTCGCACCATGAAAAAGCCTATTCTTGACACCGATATGACACGGCGCGGATTCGTCGGTGCCGTGGGAGGCCTGCTCGCATCGTCCACACTGCCCGCGGAATCAGCTGCAAACACTGCGGCGGGAAAAAAGCTCAGCAGGATCGGGCTGCAGCTCTACACGGTTCGCGACGAGATGCAGAAGAACTTCGCCCGGACGCTGGCCCGAGTGGCTCGAATTGGCTACAAGGAAGTGGAATTCGCCGGCTACTTCGGAAACTCGCCAAGAACCGTGCGCAACCTGCTCCGCCAGTACGGCCTGACGTCGCCCGCGTCGCACGTGGGCTTCCCTGTTCTCGGCAAGGAATGGGACAAGACGATCGAGGATGCGCTGGTAATTGGAAACCGGTACGTCATCTGCCCGTGGATCGATGAAAAGCAGCGGACGCTCGACGGGTACAAGCAGGTTGCGGAGCTGTTCAACAAGGCCGGTGAGCGCGCGAAGTCGGCGGGCCTTCAGTTCGGCTACCACAATCATGATTTCGAGTTCAAGAAGCTTCAGGGCCGGCTTGCGTACGACCTCCTGCTCGAGGAGACGGACCCCAAGCTGGTTGTGATGGAGCTGGACGTCTTCTGGATAACGAACGGAGGGCACGACGCTCTCGCCTACTTCACGCGGTATCCTGGACGCTTCCCGTTGCTTCACATCAAGGACAGGGACGCAGCGGGAAAGATGGTGGACGTCGGCAAGGGCGCGATCCCGTGGCGAGCAGTTCTCGCGCGCCGCGGCATTGCCGGCACGAAGCATATTTTCGTGGAGCACGACCAGCCAGGTGATGCCTTCGCGTTTATCAGCAACAGCTACCGGTATTTGAGAACACTCGACGCATGACGCAGCTTGCTCCTCCGCGTAAGACTTACGACGTGTGCATCGTTGGCTCGGGGGCCGGCGGAGGAATGGCTGCCTACGCGCTCACCAAAGCCGGCGCGGATGTAATCCTGCTCGAGGCCGGAGGGCCGTGGTACGGATCGCGCGACGGCAAGATGCTCATTCCGAACTACGCCAGTCCCCGACGCGGCGCGGCGACGAAGCTTCGTCCCTTCGGCGAGTTCGACGCCTGCGACGGTGGCTGGGAGATTGAAGGCGAGCCCTACACAGTTGCAACTGGCTCCCGCTTCCTCTGGTGGCGCGCGCGTATGCTCGGCGGGCGCACGAATCACTGGGGAAGAATTTCTCTTCGGTTCGGGCCTGACGACTTCAAGCGCAGGAGCCTTGATGGAATCGGAGACGACTGGCCTATCGGCTATGAAGACGTAGCGCCCTACTTCGACCGCGTCGATCGCCTCGTCGGGATCTACGGCAGCAAGGAGGGCATCCGCAACGAGCCCGACGGAATCTTTCATCCGCCGCCGGCGCCGCGCTGCTACGAGCTGCTCGTCAAGAAAGCGAGCGACAAGCTGAGGATCACCTGCATCCCGGCTCGAAGGTCAGTCATTACACAGCCACTGAACGGAAGACCGGCGTGCCATTACTGCGGCCAGTGCGATCGCGGATGCACCACGAGATCGAATTTTTCCAGCCCTGACGTTTTCATCGCACCTGCGCAGGCGACGGGAAAGCTCACACTGCTCACGAATGCAATGGTGCGCGAAGTGGTCGTCGGGCCTGATGGAAAGGCGACCGGTGTCTCGTACGTCAACAGGCTGAATGGAGAGGAGCTGCAGGTGCGCGCGCGCGTCGTCGTTCTGGCGGCCAGCGCGCTCGAATCCTCGCGCATCCTTCTCAATTCCAAAACGCCGAAGTTTCCGCAGGGGCTCGCCAATTCGAGCGGCACGGTCGGCAAATACATCACCGATACGACGGGGACCGACGTCGCAGGGTACATCCCCGCGATGGAGAACCACGTCACGCACAACGAAGACGGCGCGGGAGGCATGCACCTCTACATGCCGTGGTGGCTGAACAACAAGAAGCTCGATTTTCCCCGCGGATACCATATTGAAGTGTGGGGAGGAATTCGCGCGCCCGGCGCGGGATTCATGGGCGGAATCCAGCGCTACCCGTCGGGCGGCGGATACGGCAAGCAGCTGAAGGCCGACTACCGGCGGTACTACGGGGCGACGATTGGATTGTCGGGTCGGGGAGAGATGATCCCCAACGACCACAGCTACGCCGAGATCGATCCCAATGTTGTCGACCGATTTGGCATTCCGGTTCTGCGCTTCCACTGGCAGTGGACCGACTACGAGCTGAACCAGGTCCGCCACATGCAACAGACATTCCGCGCTCTGATCTCGGAGATGGGGGGGCAGACGTTCAGCCCAATGCCCACGAAGGAACAGGACTACGCGATCGCAACCGGCGGGCAGATCATCCACGAGCTCGGCGGTACCCGCATGGGGAGTGATCCGAAGACTTCAGTGGTCAACGAGAACTGCCAGGCGCACGACGTGAAGAACCTGTTCGTCGCGGACGGTGGGCCGTTCGTCTCACAGGCGGACAAGAATCCGACGTGGACGATAATGGCGCTTGCGTGGCGAACCTCGGATTACATCGCCGATCAGGTCAAGAAGAGAGCTTTATGACCGCTCCCGCCCGAACAAAAACAACGCTCGATCGCCGCGAGGCAGTAAAGGCGCTCGCGCTCATTCCATTCGCTTTTACCTTCGATCTTTCGGCTCCGCAGACGGCACGCGCAACGCGCGCGATGGCCGATCTGGCTGCGGCGCCCGACACCTACACGCCGAAGTTCTTCAAGGCGAGCGAATGGAAAACGGTGAGAATGCTCGCCGACTACATCATCCCGCGCGATGAGCGGTCGGGGAGTGCTACCGAAGCGAAGGTGCCAGAGTACATCGATTTCCTCATGGCCGACAAGGACGCCTCCGAGTCGACCAGAATAGCAATGCGCGGCGGACTTGGATGGCTCGACTTCGAGTGCATCGAGCGATACGGAAAGAACTTCGTGAACTCTACCGACGCTCAGCGCCGGCGGGTGCTCGACGACATCGCCTGGCCGAAGAAGGCGAGACCAGAGATGAGTCACGGTGTCGCGTTCTTCAATCGCTTCCGTGACCTCACCGCCGGCGGATTCTTTTCGAGCGAGATGGGCTGGAAGGACGTTCGCTACGTGGGGAACGTCTTCAATCCCGGGTGGTCGGGGTGTCCGCCTGCAGCCCTCGCAAAACTCGGAGTTACCGGCAACGAGATGAAAACGCGCGTCCCCGTCGAGTGAACGGCGCTCGCCTGGGAGTCGGGATCGTTGGAAGCGGATTCAACGCGCGCTTCCACATTCAGTCATTCACCGGCGTTCGTGACGCCGACGTGCTGGGCGTCTGGAGCCCGAACAAAAAGAACGCAGCAGCAACCGCTGAGCTCGCACGGAACCTCGAGGTCGGCGAAGCAAAAGCTTATTCGTCCATCCGCGAGATGGTCGCCGATCCGCGAATAGATGCGATCTGGCTCTGCGGCCCCAATCAAGCGCGCATTTCGAACATGGAGGAAATTGTCTCGGCAATTGCAGACCGCGCAGGAACTTTGCGCGGGCTTGCGTGCGAGAAGCCGCTGGCACGCAACGTCACAGAGGCAAAGAAGGTTGCGCGCCTCGCCGCCAGCGTCGGACTCAACACCGGCTACCTCGAGAATCAGCTCTTTTCGCCAGAGGTAACACGCGGCAAGGAGCTTATCTGGGCGAGAGGTGCCGCGCTCACGGGCAGACCGTACCTGGCGCGCGCTGCCGAAGAGCACAGCGGACCGCACATGCCGTGGTTCTGGCAGGGCACTCTACAGGGTGGCGGCGTTCTGAACGACATGATGTGTCATTCGGTTGAGCTCGTCCGCCACCTGCTCACAGCTCCGGGAGCAGCGCGGTCGTCGGTCCGGCCGGTTCGCATCACCGGACATGTCGCTTCGCTCAAGTGGTCGAGACCGGAGTACGCCAAGCGCCTCTCGAAGGCGATGGGAAAGGAGATCGACTATCGGCGACGGCCGTCTGAAGATTTTGCGCGTGCGATGATCGAGTACGAAGCCGACAGCGGCGAGCGCATGATTGGCGAAGTGACCACCTCATGGAGCTTCGTCGGCGCGGGACTTCGGCTGTCCGCCGAGCTGCTCGGCCCGGAGTACTCGCTGTCATGGAATACTCTCGACAGCGGCCTCAAGCTTTTCTTCAGCCGCGAAGTGAAAGGAAAATCGGGTGAGGATCTCGTCGAGAAGCAGAACGCGGAGATGGGCTTGATGCCTGTCGTTGCCGAGGAAGCGGCGGCCTACGGATACGAGGGCGAGAACCGGCATTTCGTCCGCGCCTTCCTCAACGATGAGAAGCCGATGCTGACATTCGAGGACGGCGTCGAGGTGATGCGGATTCTCATGACGGCCTACATGAGCGCCGCGAAAGGCAAGACTCTCGACTTCCCGCCGCGCGGCCTGGATTCGTTCGTGCCGGACGTGGCGAAGGGAAAGTGGAAACCCTGAAGACCACCGAGCTGCTTCTCCGATAGCTCGGAATCTTCGCTCAGCTTCATGAGCGTTCCGATCGACACGAACTGCAGCCCTTTCTGCTTGCCGGCCGCCAGAATGTCCGGGAGTGCTTCGATGCTGCGACTCGGATCGCGTATCCCATCGTGCAGAATGACGATAGCGCCAGGGCCAAGATTCTTGTCGACGAGCCAACGGATGTAACGCACTGGTGGACGAAGGGGATCGTGCGGATAGGCATTTCCGAGAACCGTCGTGTATCCACGTTGCCGGGCGAGCCGAATCTGTCCAGGTCGCGCAATTCCCCCCGGTGGACGAAACAGTTTTTTCGGCCCCGGAATTCCGATCGCCAGCTCGGCCCGATCGAGGTGACCGAGAAAGGTCGAATCGCCATGGCACAGCGTGGACGCATCCATGACGTAATGATTTCCAACCTCATGCCCTTCCGCTTTGATTCGCTGAACTAGCTGGGGATGCGATCGGGCGCGATCACCGATTAGAAAGAAGGTCGCGTGGGCGCCGTGGCTTTTCAGGATTGCCAGGACGCGCGGTGTGTATGTCGGATCCGGCCCGTCGTCGAACGAGAGCGCGGCGAATGGTTTGTCTGTTGCAATCCGCCAGACAACGTTGGGAGCGAGCCTCTCGGCCACCGCGAACGCAGCGGCGGGCTCAGTCCAGTAGACGAGCTGCGACAGGAACAAAAACGCGCCCGCGATCCACAGCGTGCGGACGACCTGCCTGCGCACGATCCGTTTACGCCGAGGCACCAGCTACAACTACAGCGGTAATGGCTCCGGCACGACTTTGCCCACCGGCTCGACACGCGCAGCCGGAGTGGGACGGAAGAGCAGCGCAAAGATGACCAGGATCACGGCGGCCCCTATCGCGGGGACCATCCAGATCGAGCGCCAGTCGTGCGTCGCAACTCCATTCGCGCCGATCGTCGCATACGCATCGACGACGCGTCCTGAAGCCCACGATCCGATGTACAGTCCGACGCCAAGCGTTATGAACGCGAGCAGCCCCTGCGCAGCGGCTCGAACCCTCACGCTGGCGGCCTGATCGACATAGATCTGCCCGGTTACGAAGAAGAAATCGTAACAGATGCCGTGAAGCAGAATTCCGAGGTAGAGCATCCAGACCAGTGAGCCGGTATCTCCGAGCGCAAACATGAAGTAGCGGACGCTCCACGCCGCCATGCCCACGAGCATTATCGTCTTCACGCCCATCTTGAGCAGAGCCCACGGCAGCAGCAGCATGAATCCGATCTCGGACATCTGGCCGAGCGTCATCTTCGTCGCCGCGGCCGGAAGCCCCGTCTCATTCAGGAAGAGGTTCGTAAAGGCGTAGTAGAACTGGAGAGGGATGCAAAGGAAGAACGAGCCGACGACGAACGTCGCAAACGAGCGATCCTTGAGCAGCGACAGCGCGTCGAGCCCGAGAACGTCCCGTACGCTGAGCGGCTTTCCCGCGGCGTGAGGCGGAGTGTGCGGCAGTGCCAGGGAGTAGACGCCGAGAAGGAGCGAGGCGCCCGCGGCCAATTTCATCGGCAACGACGTTGCTTCCCAGCCCAGCTGGCCTACGATGATCCCCGCCACGATCCAGCCGATGGTGCCGAGTACCCGGACTCTCGGAAACTCTTTTGCCGAATCCTTCATGTTGTCGAAGGAGATCGAGTTCGTGAGCGCCAGCGTCGGCATGAACAGGAGAGCGTACAGAATCAGCACCGGATAGAAGCGCCCGAATGTCGTCATCGTCGAGACGAGATACAGGACGACGGCGCCGGCAATGTGGAGGAGTGCGATGATCCGCTGGGTCGGGAAGAACCGATCGGCGATCATTCCCACGAAGAAGGGAGACACCATCGCCGCGATAGCCGTGCTCCCGTAGGCGAGTCCGATCTGCGTTCCGTCGAACTTCAGAGTGGTGCCAAGATAGGTGCCCATCGTCACGTACCACGCGCCCCAGACGAAGTACTGCAGGAACATCATCACCGAAAGCTTGGTGCGAGCGCTCATCTGGATCACCCCGGTTTTCGAAATGGCGCTGCAAAATGTAGAGGCGAGGGGAATTCAGGGCCAATCACGACCGGACTGCGGACTGCGGCAGTACACTGCGGACTGCGGTACCACACTGCGGTCTGCGGATTAAACTGCGGACTGCGGAATCGCTGCGGCTGCGGAATCGCTGCGGCTGCGGATTAAACTGGCCGCCTGCGAGCTAAACTGCGGACTGCCCCAGCCCGTAGTTGTAGTTGAGGAAGTATTGCGTACCAAATAATTTTGTGAGTGTTGGAGGGATAGTCCTAATTGGTAAGGCAGCGGTCTTGAAAACCGCCGCGCGCAAGCGCTTGGGGGTTCGAGTCCCTCTCCCTCCGTATGAAATTCGATAAAGCGATTCAGGCGATCCGGCACCCGAAGAAGGCCAAGAAACGCAGCGCCATATTTCGCGCACTGGAAGTAGGCGCCGGCGTGGCGACCACCGCGTGGCTTGCCCTTCGCGTCCGCAAGCACATCTACGGTCCCGGCGGTACCAAGCTTTCTCGCTACCCTTCGCGCCCTAAATCAGATTCCTGAATCGGGCTTCCGAGTCAGACTCCGCAATCAGGATCCCGGAATCAAGCTCCGGAATCAACTCCGGCGTCACCCCTCAAAAACCTCGAGTCAGCACCCAAGAAAAACGTGCGGCAAAAGGCAGGGAGAAAAGCGCCGTTTGGCTCCGGTTCCCGAACATTGGAAAAGGGCGAACGAGCGCATGCTGGCTGCCTTCTGTAATTCAGCTAAAGGACGCTGACAACTTAGCCGACATACGGGCGACGCTCCCGTTCGCTCCCTTCTTCTTCATCCTCCTGCCACGACCAGCCCGTTTCCCTGGAGCTCAGTCATGCAGGCTTGCGCATCCGCGATCGCGCGCTGTTCAGGGAGCGCAGGGAACGCGCCGCGAAGCTGAGCGGCGAGATCGCCAATCCCGCACGGCGTTGCGAGTCGCCCCCAAAGGAGCGACGCCGTTGGATTGAGCACAAAAGCTCCTCCGTCCCGCACGTGGTAGAGAACAACGCGATCACCTACGCGTGTTTCGTCCACATCGGACGAGCGACGGAACAAATCGCGTGCGGAACCGGCCATGTCTGATGCCGTCATCGATTCCAATCGTGGTCCGCTGCAACGAAACCTACCATGTGTCCGCAATCCTGCGAGCCGTGTGATGCGCCATCGCCATGACCGTAATCATAGGATTTACTCCCGACGACAATGGGAATGCGCTGGCATCACCGATGAACAGACCGCGAACTCCGAAGACTTCACCGTTCGCGTCGCATACCGCGGAGCGACCGTCCCGCCCCATCCGGCAGGTCCCCATCTGATGCGCGCTGAACAGGTGCATTCTGTTCCTTCCCACAGGCGCCGTTGAAATGCTGCGACAAAGCTGATCGATCTGCTGAGGAATTGTCGCATCGGTATTCGCTACACGCTCCGTGCCGAGTGGCCTCACGTGCACCGTGGAGATGCTCTTTGCGCCCGCCGCGTCGAGGATCCGCGCGGCAGTCGCCATCCCGTGGCGCAGCATCTGCCGCTCCAGACGCCGGGGCCGGTACCGTATTCTGGGGCGGCCGTCCGCGTCGATGCTCACGCGTCCGCTGGCGCGGTCGCGAACGAGAACGATCAGAAGTGCACGGTGTGCGACCTCTTGCATTGTCTGACGATGGTGCACCGCGCCAAGCCAGGGAGTGGCCGCGGCCAGCAGTCCCGGGTGCGCCACCGCAGTTTCTATTCTATAGCCGTAGCTCCCTCGCAGCTCGGCAAATTCATCGCATACCACAGTCTGCGGAGGACCTTTCCACGCCTCGATCAGTTGATCGAAAACGCCAGTCACACCCGTCGTTGGATGTATGAAAAGATTTCGGCCAAGCTCGGGCAGCTCGATGCCGGAGCGCATCAGGAGCGCGGGGGTGTGCAAAGCGCCGCACGCCACGACGACGACTCTGGCGTTCACCGTGACCGAGTGCTGCGCAGCTCCAGCAGCGCTGACCGCCGTTGCCGATACGCCCGACACCCGACCGTTGGTCACGATGAGGCGATCCGCCCTGCACCGCCCAACCAGGGAAAGATTGCCTGTCTCCTGTGCATCCCGAAGGAATGTCACGGCCGCGGTCTGCTTTCCGCCGTGACGACACCCGTAGACACAATTGCCGCACTGAGTCAGATCGCAGCCAAGTGAGTTTCTGGCGATCCGCGATGACCTGTAGCCGAGCGCCGAACAGCCGCGGTCGAGAATCGCGTTGTTCGGATTCAGTCGGCTCTCGGCACGGCTCACCGCCAGACGGCCCCAGACATTGTCGAGCGACTTGCCGAAGCTCTCGCCGCTGAAGTGGCTGCACCCGGAACTGTCGGACCACTCCTCGAGAATAGCGTCCGGCGTCCGAAAACAGGACTGCCAGTTTACGGTCGTCCCGCCGCCGATGCCTGAGCCAGCGAACAAGGCAATGCTCAGGTCGCTCGTCGTCGTCGTTGCCCGATCGAGATAGAGCTCACGCGTGCCAATTGCCTCGCGCTGATCGAACTGCTCGCTCTGCCAGTCGCTGCCCGCTTCCAGCACAAGGACCTTGTGGCCGCGCGATGCGAGAACCGCGGCTGCCACACTTCCCCCGGCTCCTGCGCCGATGATGCAGACATCACACTCGAGGCGGGCCGGCGCTTCCATGCGACGCGGTGCAAGCGGCGACCGTGCGGCAGGCGGGTTGCGAGACGGGGTGTAGCCGATGGAGGGCCAAAGGGGATTTCCATTCCCGTCCTCGATCGCACTGTAACAGTGGAATGCGGACAGGCGAAACAGTCCCTGAAACCCGCTGCGGAGCTTCGGCGCGAGACTCACGGACATTCTGCGGAGTATCCGCTCCCGCTGCGCCTGGCTCAGCGCATTGAAGCTCACCGGTCGACCCGAGAGCAGAAGCATCACTATGCGGCGGTCGAGGAGGCGAAGTAGAAGGCGAAGGCCGTCGCGCTCGCTGCGTCCGATGACCGCGAGGGTTTCTTCGATCCGTTCGGGAACGGACAGGCTCAGAGCTCCCGGCGAATCGGGCAGGCGCGGAAAAAGCGTGTCGCAAACAGCCGCCAATGTCGCTCGCTCACAGCGTGTGAGCGCTGAAGCGTGACTGCCCTTGCCGAGCGTCCGAAAAGAAACCACAGTTGCGGCCTCCTTGTCCGCCTCCTACAATGAAGCGACCAACAGGCAACGTGCAACGGGCAACTCGCTACATGCTTCGGCGAAACAAGAACGTTCTGGTTTTTTGCGCTCTCGCGCTTCTCGCCTCGGCAGCATGCCGCGACGCGCCAGAGCCGCCGCGCGCAGCCGCGGACGAAGGCAAGCCGCAAGTCTCCGACACGTCGGCTTTGCCGTTTCGCGTTCCGTCCGAGACGGAGATCAAGGATTCGGTCACTCTCGCCTCGATACGCCGTGGCCGGGCTCTGATTCACAATACGCGCGACAGCCTGCCGCGAAACGTCCGGGCAGCACTGGCATGCGCCAGCTGCCACGCAGGCGATGGAACAGTGGCCAATGCGATGCCGCTCGTCGGTGCGTACTCGCGGTTTCCGCAATACAGAGCGCGCAGCGGACACGTCGATCTTCTAGAGGATCGAATCAACGACTGCTTCGAGCGCAGCATGAACGGGAAGGCGCTGGACATGAAAGGCCCCGACATGCGCGACATGGTGACGTATATCGCGTTCCTGTCTCGTGGCTATCCGCCGGGGAGAGAGATGGAAGGCGAATCTGTGCCGAAACTCGAGCCTCTGACCGGCGATTCGGCTCGCGGCCGGGAGATTTTCGCTACGAGATGTGCTGCGTGCCATGGCGCCGACGGAAACGGCTCCATGGCTGCACCTCCGCTCTGGGGCCCTCGCTCATACAACATCGGCGCGGGAATGGCGCGCGTGAGAACAGCTGCCGCTTACATACGCCAGGTGATGCCTCGCGACCGGCCAGGAAGTCTCACTCCGCAGCAGGCCTTCGATCTCGCGACGTACATCAATACGCGTCCGCGTCCCGACTTTCGCGACAAGGAGTTCGATTGGCCGCACGGCGGAGCGCCACCGGATGTTGCCTATCCGACTCTTGCGGCTCGGAAGAATGCGGCGACAGCCGTGCCAGCCGGAAAAAAATAAATCCGCTGCCGCGAGATCAGCCCCGGTAGTACTCCTCGATCGCGAGTGTGACGACGGCGCTCACAAAAGCGTCGCGCTCGCGCGCACCGCGGATTGTCTCGTATTCGGGGAGCGAGTGACAAAGCTCTTTGACTGAGACGACAAGCAGCTCAGGGATTGCGTCGGTGCGACGTGCTTCGTCGGAGATGAGCGCGGCCGCGCTGCGAATCTTTTCGTCGAGCGCTCTGCCATCCTTCCGCGCCTTGATCGATTCGCGAAGGAGCTCGACCGCGTTGGGTGGAGCAGCGATGCGATCGCCCGATGTGAAAACTGGCGCGTGGCTGTCGTAATCTCTCGCCGGAGATGACATCGCTCCACTCGTGGACAATGGTGTCAGACGTCCCACTGAACCTGGCATATGTATTGGCAACCATACATCAGTGCAATACGATAAACAATAGTATTTTTCTGATTGGAGGACGCGGCGATTCAAAGAAAACAAGATTGTCTTGCAGCGTACTATTTGCGGCGCTGCTATTCGATTGAAAGCAGCTTCTCTCGGCGCTTTATCGCGGCGTAACACTCACACGAAGCCGCTTCAACGATATCGATCACCGGCAACCCCGAGCCGCTTGTCGAGGTGTCGCCGCTGCTCTTCAGGCGTGTGAGCGGCCGCGGCGGACCAGCGGCTTTCCGCGAGGATGCGGCGGGCCGCATCACTTAGCTTGCGGGAGATTCGTGGCTCGTTTTCGAGCGGATCAAATAGCGTCACCGATGGAAACTTCTTCCCCACTCGTCAAATGAAGATCTCAAACGCCGCAGCATCCGCTTTCCTGATTTATTGTTGGATGGTACCCGCCGCTTCGGCTCAGACACAAGCCGATTCATCGGCAATTCGTCAAGCTGCTCTCGATTACATCCAGGGCTGGTACGCGGGCGATGCAGCCCGCATGGAGCGGGCGCTTCATCCGGAGCTGGCGAAGCGAATCGTGCGCACTGACACCAACGGAAATTTCAGACTGGACCAGCAGAGCGCGATGACGCTGGTTCAAGGGACGCGGAACGGCGGAGGAACGCTGACGCCGCAGGCCGATCGGCGTGACGAGGTTCGCATACTCGACATCTTCAGGAACGCTGCGTCAGTCCGTGTCGACGCATCGGACTGGGTGGATTATCTGCAGATCGCGAAATGGAGAGGACGCTGGGTGATCGTAAACGTCCTCTGGGAGCTCAAGCCGAAGTGATGTGTCGGCGGTGCCTCACCTTCGAGTTAACTCGCCGTCGGAGGTAACTCACCAGCGGCGGATTTCCTCGCTCGCAAAGTTGCACAGCGCGGCAAGCGTCATGTCGTCCGCGCTTTCCCACGCTTCGGGCACCGGAGCGAGGCGTTTCCTCTCTCCTTCCCCCTCGCGCTCGAAGCAAAGCCATCCACTTTCGAGCGGCGGGATGCCGGGGAAGCGGGCCATCGCCTCAACCCGCCGGTCGCGTTCGTGACGCCTCTCGGGTGACTCCGCCCGCGTTGCCCGACGGCGATCCGGAACCTCACGTCGCTGTTTCGCGCGCCTGTCTGCGTCGGACGGATTCGTCTGCCAGACCTCCCAGCGCCGCCCCAGATAATCGTCGAAAACGCGGTACTTCATGGTTGCGGCAAAAGGCGAAATTCATGCCATTGAGTCCGCCCTGTAAAACGTCTAAGTTCCGACACCTCCCGGAGAGATGGCCGAGAGGCTGAAGGCACCGGTTTGCTAAACCGGCATACGTGGAAACGCGTATCGAGGGTTCGAATCCCTCTCTCTCCGTTCCGATCGTTCGGGGTCCGCGCCACGAGGGGCGGGCCCGTTTTTTCTTTCGCGCGGCGGACTGCGGGTAGCGTCGAGCGGGTAGCTTGTCGTCCTCAGTTTTCACGGCACAATGACCCAGCTTTCATCTTCGAAGCAGCCACGTCTCCGATTCGCCCCCTCGCCCACCGGCTATCTGCACGTGGGCGGCGCACGGACTGCGCTTTTCAACTGGCTCTACGCCCGGCACAACGGCGGCAAATTCCTTCTTCGCATAGAGGACACCGACAAGGCCCGCAGCACCGACGAGAGCACGCGCGCAATCTTCGAAGGAATGCAGTGGCTCGGCCTCGACTGGGACGAGGAGGTCGTCTACCAGGGCGCGAATCTCGAGCGCCATCGCGCCGACGCTCTGCGGATGCTCGAGTCAGCGGCCGCGTACCGCTGCTTCTGCACGCCTGAGGAGCTGGAGGAGCGCAGGCGCGCCAGCGCATCGGGCAAGGAGGCGTTCAAGTACGATCGCCGCTGCGATCGGCTGACGCCCGAGCAGATCCACGAGAGACTCGACCGCGGCGATCCGTTCGTCGTCCGCTTTCGAATCCCGGAGGGCACGACTGAATGGGATGATCTCGTCCACGAGCGGATTGCGTTTCCCAACAAGGACCTCGACGATTTCGTGATACTCAGATCGAACGCGACCCCCATCTACAATCTTGCCGTCGTCTCCGACGACATCGCGATGGGAATCGACGTCGTCATGCGCGGTGACGACCACATCTCGAACACCCCGAAGCAAATCCTCCTGTACAGGGCGCTCGGCGAGGCGCTCCCGACGTTCGCTCACCTCCCGATGATCCACGGGATGGACGGGAAGAAGCTGAGCAAGCGGCATGGCGCGACCGCGGTGGGCGACTACCAGCACCAGGGCCTCCTGCCGTCGGCGATGCTCAACTTCCTCGCGCTCCTCGGGTGGTCTCCAGGTGGCGACCGCGAGATCATGACAATGCCCGAGATGATCGAGCTCTTCACGCCGGACGGGTTGCAGAAAAAAGCGGCGATCTTCGATCCGAAAAAGCTCGAGTGGATGAACGGGCAGCATTTGTCCATCACTCCATTGGCCGAGCTCGAGCCGCGGGTGACGCCGGCGATCGTCGCGGCCGGCCTCGCCGATGACTCAACGCTCGCGGCGCGGCGGGAATGGTATCTCAGTCTGTTGGACCTCCTGCGCGTGCGCGCCCGCACGATCGACGACATCGTGCGGCAGGCAGGGCCGTATTTTCTGGACCGTATCGAGTACGATCCCGAGGCCGTTGCAAAGAACTGGAAGGACATCGGCGGAGCAGCCGAAATCCTGAAAGGCGTACTGGAAACGCTGAAATCCGCGCCGAATTGGGTTCCGGACGGGCTGGAGACAGCTTTGCGGTCCCTGGCCGAGTCAAAAGGGATCGCGGCGGGCAAGGTTTTTCAGCCGCTTCGAGTCGCGCTAACGGGGCTTACCGTCAGTCCCGGGATCTTTGAAGTCCTGGTTGCGATGGGCCGCGACCTCGCCCTCAAGCGCGTTGCTGACGCCCTCATCTGGCTCGACGCGAAAAATCCGCACTAAAATCATGTTGACGCAATAGGACGAAAACACCAGATTATCCCATGAACGCGGTGCCCCGTGGCCAAGTGCCCTCGGGGCGTTGCCCATTCCGGGGGTTTGTTATGGCTGAAGCACTCACACAGCTCGAGGGCTCAGTTTATAAATACCTGCTCGATTTTACCGCTGAGCATACGTATCAGCCGAGCATTCGTGATATTGGCAAGCAGTTCCAGATAAAGTCCACCAAGACGGTCTCCGACCTTCTCCAGTCAGTCGCGCGAAAGGGTTACATCGAGCGCGATCCTGCACGCTCGCGCGGCGTTCGTTTGCTTGGATTCACAGGCGGCGGGAAGACGAAGCCCGTTCCTTACTATGGAAAGATTCACGCGGGTGAGCCCTCGCTTCTCCCAGAGCATCGTGAGGGCTACATCACGATGGATCGCCGCTTCATCCCCGCCGAGGAAGTCTTCTTTCTTCGTGTGAAGGGAGACAGCATGGTCGGCCGCGCCATCAACGACGGCGACTACGTGATGGTGAATCCGCTCGCGAAACCGAAAGAGAACGACATCGTTGCGGCGCGCATCGGCGACGAGGCAACTGTGAAGACGCTGAAACATGCCAACGGTGCGGTGGTTCTCGAGCCCGCTAATCCCGCCGAGCGTCAGATCACGCTCAAGGCCGATGACGACTACAGCATCCTCGGCGTGTTGTGCGGGGTCTTCCGCCCTTTCGTGACAATGGAAGCGATGACGGCGGCGCAACCCACCTCTAACTAGGCTCGCTCGGGGCTAGCCGCGATCGGGAGTTGTTGGAACGGCCGGTGGTGAATCCGCCGGCCCTTTTTTGTCCCCGCCGCCCGCTGCGGCTGCGGCTTTCTCTCTCTCCTTTCGCTCGCGGATGCTGCGCACAGCCTTCTTGAAATCCGCTTCGTTCATGCCGCGCTGTGCCTGTGAGCGGATGTCCGAGTTCAGCTGAGCCGAAGCCTTGTAGCGCTCGGCGAGCACCGGATTGGCTTGAGCGTTGAGCGGGAGCAGACCAAGCAACGCTGTCGGAATCGAGAACTTGCCGAGATGGATGTACTGCGGATCGACTCCGTACTTCTTGCCGTCGCGCTCGAAAGTCCAGTCGCCCGGCTTTCGCTTGCCTGCGGCGACAGCGATGGAATCGTTGTAGGGACCGATCAGGTCCGCAATCACGCTGTCGAGTCGCTGGGTTGCAGTCTTAGGTGCTGTCACGACATCGCCCGGTGTCGGCCACAGTCTCGGATCGGTGTAAGTCGGGCGAATCCCGCGCGCAGGTCCACCTGTTCCGACAAGAGGCCCGCTCCCTTCCTCCGCCGCTGCCTTCGTCGACGGAGCAACAGGCGGCAACGCCGTTGGAACGCCACTCGGAGCGACGAGCTTCGCGGGCGGAGCCGTGGTTGCGGGCCTGTTGTCCCCACCGGACCTGCCGATTACGGGAGTGCCGCTCGCCTTCGGAAGCACGAGGAACCCGATTCGCTCGGCGGGCACCGGTACTGAGCTCCGCCCGCTGAAAACCGTGAGGAAGGCGTTCGGTGTGATGACGTACCGCAGCAGAAGCGCGACCAGCACGACGTGCAGGCCGACAGAGACAAGCAGATAAGCCGGTGGCCGGCGATGCCGTGTCGCGGTCGGCTGAGTCGCCGATCTGTTGCTCCAGAGCGTATTCAAGAGACGGCCATCTGCTTCACGCGCCTACGCTCAGCCGCGTGAGAACTCGCCCCGCGCGCACTGCCGCTTCGCGAATGCGATCGGGCGACGTCACGAACGAGACACGAAAGTATCCCTCGCCGCCAACGCCAAAATTAGAGCCGGGCATCACCACCACTCCTTCCTCCTCGATCAGAAACTGTGCGAACTCGGCGCTCGTGATGTGCTCCGGCAGCGGAATCCACAGGTACATGGTGGCCTTCGGAGTGGTGCAGGAAAAGCCGCATTCAGTAAATGCCGCGACCGCCGCGTCGCGCCGCTCCTTGAAAACTGCGACGTTTCCAGGGAGGAACCCGGCAGAGCTATCCAGCGCGCTCGCTGCGGCCGCCTGAACAGCCATGAAGTTGCCGGTGTCCACGAACGTTTTCACCTGCGCCAGCGGTCCAACGAGCTCCGAGCGGCCCGCCGCCCAGCCGCACCTCCACCCGGTCATGTTGTAACTCTTCGAGACCGAATGAAATTCGATGGCAACGTCGCGCGCGCCGTCGACCTCGAAAATGCTGGGGGGGACGTACCCGTCGAATGCAATCTCCGAGTACGCATTGTCGTACACCAGCAGGATATCGAGTTCCCTGCAGCGCTTTACGACGCGCTCGAGATAATCCAGCGGCGCAATCGCGGCTGTCGGGTTGTTGGGATAGTTCAAGTAAAGAATTCGTGCTTTTCTCAGGACGTCGGCCGGAATCGCGTCGATGTCGACGAGGAAGTCGTTCTCGCTGCGAAGCGCGCAGACGTAAGGTGCGCCATCCGAGAGAAGCGTTCCGCCGAGATACGAGAGGTAGCCCGGCTCCGGGACGATGGTGACGTCGCCGGGGTTCACGTAGGCGAGCGCGAGGTGCGCGATCCCTTCTTTCGACCCGAGCAGAGGGACTATCTCTTTGACGGGGTCGAACTCGAGACCGAACCGCCCGCGCATCCACCGCACGATTGATTCGCGAAACTCCATCAGGCCGAGCCCGAAGCCGTAGCGGCTCATGGCAGGGTTCGCGGCTGCTTCCGCGATTCTGCGCACCGCAGCGGGAGGAGGCGCGAGGTCGGCATCACCTGCACCAAGGTCGATCACGTCGACGCCTCGAGCCACGAGCTCCCGTTTCTTCGCGGGAATCGCGGCCATCGGATAATCCGGAAGTCCGAGCAGCCGCTCGGAGTAGCGTGGCACTACGCCCGCGCCTGCACCGGATTGCTGACTTTGCTGATGCCTTCGATCTCGACTTCCACGACGTCGCCCGGCACGAGCGGCCCTACGCCCGATGGCGTTCCCGTAGCGACGATGTCTCCCGGCTCGAGTGTCATTACGTGTGATACGTACGAGAGAAGCTTTCCGATGGAAAAAACCATGTCTTTGGCGGAAGCTCTCTGCCGCTCGACACCGTTCACGCGCGTAACGACGGTAAGCGTGGACAAATCATCGGGAGCAGAGGCAACGGAGCCGAGGGGGCAGAACGTATCGAACCCTTTCGCTCTGGTCCACTGGCTATCCTTGCGCTGAAGATCGCGCGCGGTGACGTCGTTCACCGCCAACACGCCGGAGATTGCATCCTCGGCGTCGCCCTCGCTGGCGCGCGTAAGCGGACTCCCGATTACCACTCCGATCTCGCCCTCGAATTCAACCTGTTGCGACTGCTCGGGCAGCAGAATCGCCTCGCCGTCGGCGATGATGCTCGACGATGGCTTGAGAAAAAACAGCGGCTCCGTGGGGACTTCATTTCCGAGCTCTTTCGCGTGCTCCCGGTAATTGCGTCCGATGCACACGATCTTACCCGGGCGGATGGGCGCGCGCTCCTGCTGTTTTCCTTGCCCCATTGGGGACCGAGTGGCTGTCGTGGAGTCGGGCATCATTCCTCATTCATCGGGTGAGACGTTAGTCCGACACTGCATAGAAGTCGCGCAGTTGCCGGGAGATTTCAGGCCAGGGCAACATCAACCGTCGGGCGGGGGGCAGTGCGCGCATGAGCTCCGCGCCGTAGCTCTTGGTGATCACGCGATTGTCGGCAATTATCACAGCACCGCGATCAGTCGCCGTACGAATCAGCCGTCCGAAACCCTGCTTCAAGCGCAGCGCGGCATGTGGGACCATGTATTCGGCGAAGGGGTCACCGCCCCTGTCGAGGATCGCCTCGCAATTCGCGGCGGTGACGGGCTCGCTCGGAACGCGAAACGGCAGGCGGGCGATGAGCAATCCGCGAAGCGCGTTTCCGGGAACGTCGACGCCCTCCCAGTAGGATGAAGTTCCGATCAGTACCGCCCTGCCCGAACGTCGGAACTTCTCGAGCAGAACGTCGCGGCTGTCTTCTCCGTGAACGAGCAGCGGACGGTCGTGCAGGGCGCCGCGCGCGCGGAGCTCCAGCGCGGACTCTCTCACATCGCGGTGGCTCGTGAAGAGCACGAACAATCCGCCGTCGCTGGCATCCGCAAAATCGGAGATCATCTGAATGACGGCGAACAGATGACCCGCCGCGTCAGCATTCGGCGCCGGAATGTCAGTTGGAATCGCGACGACGGCCTGCGTCGCGTAGTTGAACGGCGATGCAAACGAGGCGGTGACCGGTGGAATATCCAGCTGATCGACGCCGAGGCGGCTCGCGAGGAACTCGAAACGCGAGTCCGTCGCCAGAGTTGCGCTCGTCACTATCGCTGTCTTGACGCGTCCGAAGAGATCATCGCGGAGTATTGGTGCGAGATCGAGCGGCACCCAGGTCACCGCAATGTTCCCCTCCTTGCCGCGCGACTCGATCCAGCGCACGCGCTTCGGAGCGTCGGGACCGGGTTCGAGTGCGCCGTGAAGCGCATTGGCGAGAGCCTCGAGCCTGCGCCCCACTCCCCTCATCTCGCTGATCAGAGCCGTGGTTGCCTCTTCGCGAAGCTTCTCTGCCTCCAGCCGCTGGCGGATTAACGAGAGACTGTCACTCAGGAGCGCGGTCTCCGCGAGAAGATCAGACAGCGCAGCCGCGAGGCCGCCACGCCACACCGGATCGGTGTCGAAATCCTCGGAGAGGCGAAGGACTGTCTGTCCGCTGCGATGCAGATATTCCTCGAGGAGATCGAAGACGATCGAACCCTTGCTCCGTGCGGCATCAACCGCGGGGATGATCCTCTGCTCGAGCATCTCGAGGCTCGCCTGGCTGAACATGTCGTCGCGAGCACGCAGGCGCTGGTCGAGCGCCGCGAGCAGACCGCGACCGCCGCGGCGGCCGCCGACAGGCCTCGCCAGTCGCGAAAGAAGCCGCTGGAGGCCGCGCCGCGTTGCTGATTCACCAAGGTGCGCAGCCGCTGCATCCTCGAGGTGATGTCCTTCATCCACCACGAGCCGCGAGTACGCGGGGATCACCGCTGCTTCTTCCCAGTTGCATTGCGCGCGACGCACGGCAACGTCGGACATCAGCAGGTGATGATTGACAACGACCACATCCGCCTTCGCTGCTTCGCGCCGCGCGGTGAAAAGAAAGCAGCGATCGTAATGAGGGCACTCCGCGCGGATGCACAAATCCGGCTCCGCCGCGACTTCGTCCCACACTTCGGGACTCGGCTGCTGAGGCAGATCGCCGAGAGAGCCCTCTGTGGTTTCCTTCGCCCACCCGGCGATGCGCTCGATGCCGTCGCTCATGTCGTCGATCAGATCGCCGCCTATCAATCGCGCCTGCTCGAGCCGCAGGAGACAGAGATAATTCCGCCAGCCCTTGAGCAGCGCGAATCGTACTTCCTGCTCACCGTCGAGAGCGCGCGCGAGGAAAGGCAGATCCTTTCTCACGAGCTGTTCCTGCAGATTGATCGTGTTCGTCGAGACGACTGTGCGCTCTCCATTGAGCGCTGCCCAGCGTAGCGCGGGCAGCAGATAGCCGAGCGACTTACCGACGCCGGTCCCCGCTTCGAGAAGTCCAACCCCCCCGTCGTTGTACAGCATCGCGATGGTGCGCGCCATCTCACGCTGAGTGGGGCGGTCCTCGTACTGCTGCATCTCGCGCGCGATGCCGCCAAATGGTCCGAGATCGTCAGCCACCTCGGCGGGATCGAGAATCTGCTCTTCGGCGGGGGCGTCTGTGAATGCGATCACGATTCGTGCGCCAGGCGGTAGGCCAGATTGCGAGGTGCTCCGTGCTCCGAGATGAGTCGCTCGACGATAGCTCGCGGCGTCGCTCCTTCCGCTCGAAGACGCTGCGCCTTTTCGGATAGCATGCTCTCGGAGACTTCCTCTCTTTCGGCTGCACCGATGAGAATCACGACCTCGCCACGGGCGGGTGTCTCCTGGAACCGCGCTGCCAGGTTGGCGACTGTTCCGCGCGCGTACTCCTCGAATTTTTTCGTGAGCTCGCGCGCTACCACGGCAGTGCGCGCGCCGGCTCCTGCCTCAGCGATCTCGGCGAGCGTTGCTCCGACGCGTGTCGGAGCCTCGTACAGGATCGCGGTGTGGCGCATTCGCATTATCTCGGTCAACACGCGAAGGCGATCCTTTCCCTTACGCGGGAGAAAGCCGAGAAAAGTGAACTGCTCGCCTGCCAGGCCCGAGCCCACGAGCGCGGCCAGAAGTGCCGACGCGCCGGGAATCGGCACAACGGGAATGCCGGCGTCTATCGCTGCAGCGACCAGCCTTGCTCCAGGGTCGGAGAGAAGAGGAGTGCCCGCGTCCGTAATCAGCGCGATTGTATCTCCGTCGACGAGACGCTTCACCAGCCGCGGTGTCTCGCGTGCCTCGTTGTGCTCGTGGTACGGGGCGCAGCGCGTCGCAATCTGATAGTGATCGAGCAGCCGTCGTGAATGGCGCGTGTCCTCCGCAACAACGAGCGCGGCCGAGGAGAGAACCTCGACCGCGCGAAACGACATGTCGCCCATGTTTCCGATTGGCGTGCTGACGATGTAGAGGGCTCCCCCTCCCTTCAACCCGACGCCGGATTCGGAGCCGCTGGCCAACGCCCGCGTCGCTTTCTCCTACGCGGCGTGCTGGCGGAACTTCAGCTCGAGCTGCGCCTTCGGAACAGCGCCGATCACCTGGTCGATGAGCTTGCCGTCCTTGAAAAAGAGAATCGCCGGAATCGAGCGCACCATGAAGCGCGCCGGTGTCTTGATGTTCGTGTCGACGTCCATCTTCATGACCTTCGCCTTGCCGGCGAATTCCGTTGCCAGCTGATCGAGCGCGGGCGCGACAATGCGGCAGGGGCCACACCATGTCGCCCAGAAATCGACCACGGCGAGGCCTTCGTGCTTTTCGATCTCGACCTCGAAATCGCTGTCTGTCACGTCAACGGCATTCGACATTTATCGCTTCCTCGCGGGGATGGCCCGCATGCGTGTCTCGAATTTACTTTGTCCCGTCTTCCCAACCCGAAATCTAATGCCCCAATCAACTCGTGAGGATGTCCGAATTGCGCATATCGGCATTGCCGTCCGATCGATCACCGATGCGCTTCCTTTTTACAGGGACGTTCTCGGGATGGAGACCGCCGAGCTTGCGCCGATGGACGGCGCAAGAATCAGCGGCCTCGATGCGGGCGGTCCGCTCATCGAGCTCCTGGAGGCCGTTGATGTCGATTCGCCGATCGGGAAGTTCGTCGAGCGGCGCGGGCCAGCAATTCATCATATCTGCTTCGAGGTCGGGAATCTCGAAGCCGCGCTCGACCGCTGCCGCGCCGCCGGAATAGCGTTGATCGACGACGAGCCGCGAATGGGAGCGGAAGGAAAGCTGATAGCGTTTCTGCACCCCGCTTCGACCGGCGGCGTGCTCATCGAGCTTACAGGAGTCTAGGGTCTGACCGGAGCCGGCTCGCGGCAGAACTCCCGCACGGCGGCAATCTCCATATTGTCGATGAACCAGCGGTCGCCCGGACCCTTGATCGCATAGAAGCGAGGCGCTTTTACGAGACGGCCGCGAGTGAGCTCAACGGTGAATACACGATGGCCGCCTTCTCCCGGAGTCTCACCCAGCATGCGAGATTTGTCGTGATTGAAGTAGCATTGGAGAATGATGAGGCGCTTGTCGAGCTGCTCGCGCTCCATGTTGTCCCGGGCAGGCCCGTTGGATGTTCCAAAGACAACCGACATCGCCTGAAGATCCTGCGCGCGCACGGCAGTCAGAAACTGCTCGACGGCCATGCGTGGAGTGGAGGCGCCGACGAGCTGAGGTCCGCTGGTGCTGGTGCCCCCCGGGCCGGTGGTCGTGGTGGTCGTCGCGCGGGAGCAGGCCGAGAGCGCCAGCATAACGAGCAGGAGTTTCTTCACACGTTTCTCCACGATGATTGTTGCGAACCTAACGGGCGGGATAAATGCCAGCAAGACATCAGCGCCTGTACATCAACGTAGATCACGTTGCAACTCTTCGGCAGGCACGCGGCGGGAGCGAGCCTGATCCGGTGGCGGCCGCGGCGCTCTGCGAATCCGCAGGTGCCGATGGAATCACCGCGCATCTTCGCGAGGATCGTCGTCACATACAGGACGCCGATGTGGAGGCGCTCGCAACTCACGTGCGGACGTTCTTCAATCTCGAGACAGCATGCATAGACGAGATGATGGAGATCGCGCTGCGTCTGCATCCCCCTCAGGTCACGCTCGTCCCGGAGCGCAGGCAGGAGATCACCACCGAGGGTGGACTCGATGTGTCCGCGGAGGCTCGGCGTGTGGAGCGCTCAGTGAAACGCCTCCGCGAGGCGGGAATTCGCGCGAGTCTTTTCATCGATCCGTCAGTCGACTCCACCCGGGCGTCGCGCGAATGCGGCGCGGACGCTGTCGAATTTCACACTGGTCAGTACGCGCATTCGGGAGGTTCAACCGCGACGCTCGAAGCGCTGGCACATTGCGCAGCACTTGCCGCGGAGCTCGGATTGTCCGTTCATGCCGGCCACGGCCTCACGGTCGGCAATGTCGCACCAGTGGCGGCCATTTCGGAGATCGAAGAGTTGAACATCGGCCATTCGATCGTCAGTAGATCAGTCTTCGTGGGGCTCCCTGCCGCAGTGCGCGAGATGCGCGCTGCGATGGACGCCGCTCGCCATCCTGGAGAGATCGCCGGATGATGGAAGGTGATGAGGATCTGATCCCGATTGCGGAGCTTTTTTACGACGACGCCGGCCCGCACATTCTCGGGCGTGCGTCGCCGGCCGGTGGAACTCCGAGGCATACGCCCGCCCGCGGCCGCGAGCTGCAGGACCTGCTCGGAACGAGCATCCTTCAGCTCGGCGGCGTCGCCGGCGGCACGCGGAGAACTCCAACGTCGGCTCCGCCGCCGGTCGCCATCGAATCACTTCTGTACCGGGGACGCGCAGCACTGGAGCGCGCCCTCGAGATCCGGTCGGCGAGCCTCGGCGGCGCCGAGCTCAGTGCAGAAACCATAGAGGAGCTGCTGGACCTCATCGCGCTCGCCGCCGAGGAGTAGCGGTGCGCATGAACTGGAAGAGCGCGATTGGAATCGCGCTCAGTGTCGCGCTCCTTGTGTGGACACTCAAGGATGTATCGCTCGCCGCGGTGTGGGCGGAGCTCGCCCGCTCCAGCATCCCCTACTTTCTCGCGTCTGCGTTCTTTGCGACGCTGATCTTTCCGATGCGCGCTTATCGGTGGCGCATCATCCTCCATCCGGTGGCCCCTGATCTTCCGCTTGGCCCGCTGTGGCGGTCCACCGCGATCGGAATGATGATCAACAACGTCGTTCCGGCACGGGCGGGAGAGATTGCGCGAGCGTATGCCGTCACACGGGAGACCCCGGTGACGTTTGCCAGCGCGCTCGCCTCGTTAGCCGTCGACAGGCTGTTCGACATGTTCGCGATTCTCGGTCTCGGAGCCGCGGCAATTCTGGACCCGGCGTTTCCTCCTGACGCCCGCGTCGCCGGTCAGTCACTGGGCGATCTCGCGCAGGGATCGATCCTCATCGTAGTCGTGCTCGTCGGGGCTCTCTACCTTCTGGCCTATTTTCCGGCGCAGCTGGTACGGGCCTTCGAGATTTTTGCGCGCAAGGTCTCGCCAGCCGTGGAAGAGCGCGGCAAGAGCGCGCTGCTTCGATTCAGCGACGGCCTGAGCGTGTTGAAGAGTCCACTTCGTTTTCTGCTCGTGCTGGCCTGGACCATTGCCCACTGGCTCGTGAACGCGCTGGCATTCTGGCTCGGGTTCAGGGCGGTTGGGCTGACGCTACCGTTTTCCGCGGCGCTCTTCCTCCAGATGCTCATCGCAATAGGAGTTGCGCTGCCTTCCGCGCCGGGGTTTTTTGGCGTATTCGAGAAGCTCGCCACAGTGGGGCTCGCGATCTACAGCGTGGAGCCAACCGCCGCCGCGAGCTGGGCGATCGGCTTCCACATCCTGAGCTTCATCCCGATCACGCTCATCGGGATCTACTACTTCTCGCGCCTGGGCCTGAGCTTCGGTGAGCTGAGGGCGCAATCGGAGAATCGCAAAGAATGAGCGGGCCTTCCGCGCGCATCCAGGCGCAAGCAAAGATCAATCTTCATCTGCGAATCCTGACGAAGGAAGAATCGGGGTTCCACTCGCTCGAGACGATCTATCACCGAATCGAGCACGCGGACGAGCTGAAGATCTGCATCGAGCCCGACCGGCGGAAGGTACTGGACGTTCAGGGCGCCGATCTCGGACCGGTGGAATCGAATCTCGCGTATCGCGCGGTGCTTGCGTACTCCGATGCGTGCCGCTGGCCGTGGGGATTCACCATGGAGCTCGACAAAAACATTCCGGTGGGCGCAGGGCTGGGAGGCGGCAGCGCTGACGCCGCCGCGGTGTTGCGCGCGCTGGATTCCCTGAACAGACAGCCTGCTGGAGAGCGC
The DNA here is from genome assembly GCA_035633115.1 of Gemmatimonadaceae bacterium. Classification (NCBI taxonomy): domain Bacteria; kingdom Pseudomonadati; phylum Gemmatimonadota; class Gemmatimonadia; order Gemmatimonadales; family Gemmatimonadaceae; species Gemmatimonadaceae bacterium. The sequence goes on from DASQFN010000106.1 coordinate 96,125, forward strand.
CGGCTGCTCGCTATTGCTGCATCACTTGGCGCAGACGTCCCCTTTCTCGTGAGCAGCGAAGTGATGGCGCTCGCCTGGGGACGAGGGGAGCGCATGCTCGGACTCGTGCCCCTGCCGCAGCGTGACGTGATTCTGGTCACGCCGGATTTTCAGATTGCGACTGCCGATGCCTATTCCTGGCTGGATGCCGGCCGGCCGTCGGAAGGCGAGACAGGGCAGAGTGCCTCGGATCTGCTCCTGATCTCCGACCAGATGCTCGCCAGCTGGAAGTCCGTGGGAAAGCTCAACCGCAACGACTTCATTGCGCCGGTTGCCGACCGCTATCCGCAAATTCGGACGCATCTCGAGAATCTGAAAGGAACGGGATCGTTTTTCTGCTCGATGACCGGCTCGGGGTCGACGCTGTTCGGCGTGTATGAAGCGCTGCCTGAGGCACCGGCGTTGAAGGTCTTCGAAGGCGCGACTCTGACGCCGACCCGCACTGCAACCAGCGTTGTTCAACCAGTACGTATCGGCTAGCTTTCGCGCTCCTGCCCCCTCGTCCAATGGCAGGACATCGGTCTTTGGATCCGAGAATGGTGGTTCGAATCCACCGGGGGCAATTGAACTGATGACTGGGCGCAACTAACTTTAGGGGCTCAAGGCGGCATGGACGGTCTTTCCGTACCGATGCACGGTTTCAAGCTGCTCTGCGGGACCGGCAACAAGGGTCTTTCCGACGAGATTGCTGGAAGCCTCGATGTAGAGCGCACGAAACTGACCGTCAACAGGTTCGCCGACGGGGAGATCTTCGTTCGGATCGACGAGAACGTCCGCGGCAATGACGTCTTCATCGTTCAGCCGACGAATCCTCCGGCCGACAACATCATGGAGCTGCTCCTGCTCATCGATGCTGCCCGTCGGGCCTCGGCGGCCCGCATCACCTGCGTGATGCCGTATTACGGATACTCGAGGCAGGACCGAAAGGACCAGCCGAGGGTGGCGATCGGAGCGAAGCTGCTCGCGAACATGATCGTCACCGCTGGTGCCGACAGGGTACTGGGACTGGATTTTCATCAGCATCAGCTGCAGGGGTTCTTCGACGTTCCGGTCGATCACCTGTACGCTGCGCCGGTGTTCGTCTCGCACTACAGAAAGAAGCATCTGCACGATCTGGTCGTCGTCGCGCCCGATGTGGGCTCGGCGAAGATGGCACGGGGGTTCGCGAAGCGTCTGAACGGTTCGCTGGCCATCATCGACAAACGGCGCCCCCGGCCGAACGTAACTGAAGTGGTGAACGTCGTCGGTGAAGTGGCAGGGCGCGATTGTCTGCTCACCGATGACATGATCGATACCGCCGGGACTGTCGCCGAAGCGTCATGCGCGCTGAAGGATCTGGGTGCGCGAGACGTCTACGTATGTGCGACACACGCCCTGCTCTCCGGCAAGGCCGTGGAGCGGCTCTCGGGGGCGCCGATCAAGGAGGTGACGGTGACCGATACCGTCGACATCCCGCAGGCGAAGCGATTCGATACGCTCACGGTGTTGTCGGTGGGCGAGCTTTTGTCGAAGGCAATCAGGTACATTCACAGCGAGCAGTCGGTGAGCTCGCTTTTCGAACAGCACGACGAGAGGACTTGACGCATGGCTTCAGCACAACTTTCCGCGACGCCCCGTGAAGGAACGGGCAAGGGCGCGGCACGCACACTCCGCGCGCAGGGCCGCATCCCCGGTGTGATCTACGGTCACGGGCGCGAGCCGCTCTCACTCGCTATCGATACGCGCGAGCTGGAGAAGCTCCTGTCGCGAATCTCAGCCGAAAGCACGGTAATCGAGCTGTCCTTCGACGGCGGCAGCGCAAAGACCCTGATTCGCGAGATTCAGCGCCACCCGTTCAAGCGACAGATTCTGCACGTGGATTTTCAGGAGCTCGTAGCCGGAGAGAAAGTCACGGTCCGACTTCCGATTGTCCTGAATGGAATACCCGAGGGCGTTCGCGTTGACGGTGGAATTCTCGACCAGACGATGCGTGAGCTCGAAGTCGAGGTAGATCCGTCGAACATCCCGAGCCACGTGGAAGTGGATGTTCTGTCGCTGCGCATCGGTGACTCCATCCACGTTCGTGACCTCAAGCTCCCCGGCGGCGTCGAAGTCGTCGGCGAGCTGGACTCGTCGGTCTGCGTCGTGTCCGCTCCGAGAGCCGTGGTGGAGACGGTGGCGCCCGCCGAGGGCGAGGAAGTCGTTGTCGCCGAGCCCGAAGTGATCGGGAAGGCGAAGAAGGAAGAGGACGAGGAAGAAGCCGAAGAGAAGTAGCGGCGGGATAGCCCTTGAAGGTTATCCTCGGCCTGGGAAATCCCGGGCGACAGTACGAAGCAACGCGTCACAACGTCGGCTGGTGGCTGCTCGACCACCTCGCCGACGTTTGGCGTTTCGAAAGCTGGAAGCGCGACGGCGAGGCACTCGTCACTACATCGACTGTTCACGGCTCGCGCGTGCGCCTCGTAAAGCCGCTCACCTTCATGAACCTGAGCGGGCAGGTGCTTCGGAATTACCTGAGGCGTCCTTTCTGGTCTCCGTCGAAGGATCTGCTCGTGGTAGTGGACGAAGTCCAACTGCCGGTTGGTCGCTACCGGCTGAGAGCACGGGGGAGCGCGGGGGGTCACAACGGTCTCCGCAGCGTAGAGAGTGCAATCGGAAATCAGGAATACCCGCGCCTGCGCATTGGTGTCGGTCCGAGTGAAGAACGCCGCGGCTATTACAGCGACCTCGCCGAGTTCGTGCTCGCCCCGTTCGCCCGCGACGAGCGCAATGACATCGTTGCGCTGATGCCGGACCTCGAGGAGGCGGTGGACACCTGGCTGCGCGAGGGAATCGAGCGCGCCATGAACGCGCACAATCGCCAGGCAAAGGAATCGGAGTAGCCGATGTTGAAGCTTGGGATTGTCGGACTGCCGAACGTCGGCAAGTCCACGTTGTTCAATGCGCTCACGGCCGCCAAAGCGGATGCATCCAATTATCCGTTCTGTACCGTCGAGCCCAACGTCGGGATGGTCGAGGTTCCCGACCCGCGACTCGATCGTTTGACGGGCATCGTAAAACCAAAGCGGGCCGTCCCGGCCGTGGTGCAGTTCGTGGACATCGCCGGCCTCGTCAAAGGTGCAGCCGAAGGTGAGGGACTCGGCAACAAATTCCTCGCCAACATTCGCGAGACGGACGCGATCGTTCACGTCGTGCGATGCTTCGAGGATGAAGACGTCACGCACGTCATGGGCGCGGTGGATCCTGTTCGCGACCGCGAGGTGATCGAGTTCGAGCTTGCACTGTCCGATCTCGCGTCACTCGAGAAGCGATTGGACAAGACGCGTCGCTCGGCGCGCACAAGTGACAAGGAAGCTCTCGCAGAGCTGCCCGCTCTCGAGCGCGCGTACGAGTTCCTGAAGGACGGGCGCGGTCTGTGGGAAGCGAAGCTCTCGGACAGCGAGACGGCCGCGCTCGCGCCGCTCTCGCTCTTGACCACGAAGCCGGTGCTGTATGCAGCGAACGTCAGCGACACGGAGCTCACGGGCACTGAGGGTCCACATCTCAGTGCGCTGCGCGAGGCGGTCAAAGCGAGCGGTGAGCACGCCGAGGTGGTTCCCTTCTCCGCAAAGATCGAGGCCGAGCTGTCGGAGCTTCCGCCGGACGACCGCGCCGATTTCCTCGCGTCGCTCGGCGTCGAGTCGGCAGGGCTGGACCGTCTGATCCATGCTGGATATCACCTGCTCGGCCTGCAGACTTTCTTTACGGCCGGCGATCCCGAGGTGCGGGCATGGACGATTCATCAGGGAGACTCCGCGCCCCGCGCCGCCGGTGCGATTCACACGGATTTCGAGAGAGGCTTTATTCGAGCGGACACCGCGAGCTACGATGATTTCGTGGCGAACGACGGATGGAAAGGCGCCCGCGAAAGAGGATTTGTGCGCTCGGAGGGGAAGGAGTACGTCGTTCAGGATGGAGACGTCATGCTCTTCCGATTCAACGTATAGCGGACTGCGGATTGCGGACCAACTGCTACTTCGGACTGCTGACTGACTGCGGATTGGGACACCTACTGCGAATTGAGGACTAGCGGCGAATCCGCAGTTGTCCGCAATTGTCCGAAGTCGTTCGGCGATGCATTGCCCGCGAAAGGCGTTGCTTGCGGAAGCAGCGGTAGGATGCCGCTGCACCCAGTGCTCCGTTGCATCGTGGATCATGTCGCACACAGTGCCAGTGACCGAGGAAGACGGGCGCGATCCGCTCTTACGCATGCGGGCATATCGACTCGCGATTGAGCTCCTCGAAGAGTCCTGGGCGGACGCGGAGAAACTGCGGGTCCACCAGGCTACGGAGAAAGTGTCCGGACAGCTCTATGCCGCCATTGGTTCAATTTCCGCAACACTCGGCGAGGGCTATTCGCGGAGCTCGGGTCGCGACCGCGCACGGGTTTTTGAGTATGCCCTTGGCTCGGCGCGAGAAAGCATGGTCTGGTACCGAGCGGCACGACCGATCCTCGGGCCTGAGCGAGTGCGCGCATGCCTAGATAAACTCGAGGAGATTCGCCGTCTGCTTCTGGCAATTATCCCGCGCGAACGCGGCAGGCTGATCAGGCCCTCACGGCGTTGAAATCAGATCTCGTCTTGTGGCACTGCGAACTATTGCGGACACGGCCCGCTTACAGCTAGTCCTTAATTCGGAGTAGGTGTCCCAATCGGCAGTCGGTCAGCAGTCAGCAGTAGCAGTTGGTCCGCACTCCGAAGCTGCGCTGCATTTACCTGATCTCGAAGGTTAGTGTCGCCCATTTGGATTCGTAGTCCAGAGCGGGCGTGCCGGCGGGGCGTGAAGCCGTATCGCGCGGAACGCGGACCATATTGATGAACTTCACGTACCATTGGCCCCGATCGGTAATACGAATGCGCGCAACTCCTTCGGCGTCGGTGCGCACTCTCCGCTCCGCGAGGCGGCCGCCGCGCGATGGCCTCCCGCCTGAAACCACGAGTTGGTTCGCAACCGGCTTCCCGTCGACTAGCGCGCGGACGCGAAGCCAACCGCCGGCACGCGATCGATAAGGATTGTTCAGCGGAACCAGCTCAGCTGGATAGCCAAGCACATCGTCGAACTCGTCCGACCGGCGCGCGCCGGCCTGCAGTAAAGCCTTTACGTGCTTCGAGTACCGCTCAGTGGCTTTTGCCCCAAGCTCGCCGTCGCGGCGTCGCGCGGCGAGAACATCGGGGATCCCGTCGTGTTCCAGATATTCGTTAAAATCCTTTGCCTCGAGAGTGATCTCGCGCGGCAAGGTCGACGCGCCAACTACGTAGGTACCAGGCGCCCCGATTGGAACACTCAGTACGCTGGTGTCTCCGGTCGCTTGCCAAAGCGCCGTATCGACACGAGTCCTCCCCGTCGGTCCAAGCACGCTGACATCAGCGAGTCGACTCCGTGCGACAGCGTTCTCGCTGCTGCTGAAAGTGCCGTTGAGAACCCGGATCCTCGCAGTCGATTCAGGGCCAACGAAAAAACTTCCGAGGCGAAGAAAGAGATCGTGCGCGCTGAGTGAAGTTGCACTGACCACTAGCAGCAGCGCTGCGATAGCAATTCGAAGTCGCATGACCCCCAACTTACTCCATCAGCCTCGCGTTCAACACCGTGTGTGGTGCGGACCAGCTGCTACTACGGCCTCCTGACTAATTCCGGATTGGGACACCTGCTACGGGTTGAGGAACACTTAAGGCCCGCGTTTCTCCGCAGCTCGCAGTTAGTCTCCCAATCCGCAGTCAGTCAGCAGTCCGTAGTAGCAGTTGGTCCGCAACCCGAAGTCCGGATCCACCTACCGTCTACCCTCTCCTTCGCCAACACGATAGCTTTAGACTCTCACTAAAACGGCCATGCTGTCGGCCTTCATACCTTCCTCCCGCGCCGGCAACCAGCGGGGGGCGGAAACAGGACCATAAGGAGGATTGCCCACCGATGTCTCGGAACTACGAGGCGGTCTACATCTTCGACTCCACGCTCGAGGATGCCGCCATCAACGACAAAATCACACGCTTCCACGGATTGCTCGGCGCGCCCGAGCAGCCGGAAGTGAACCACTGGGGCCGCCGGCAGCTCGCCTATTCAATCGGCCCCCGCGAGAACGGCTATTACGTCGTTTCCCGCTTCGCCGCCGAGCCTCGTGCCCTTCCGGAGTACGAGCGCGCACTGCGCCTCGATGACGGCCTCATCCGCTATCTCATTACCGTGCACGAGCACGAAGTCGGCGCTCCGGCGATGAGTGAGGAAGAGATCGCCCTCGCTGCGGCGCGGCGCGACGATGACGACGACGACGAGGACTAGACATCATGCGACGACCACAAAAAAGCTGTCCCTTCTGCGAAGGACGCGTCCGCTGGATCGACTACAAGGACGACCGGACACTCGGACGCTTCATCACCGATCAGGGGAAGATTCTCCCGAGCCGGCTCAGCGGGACGTGCGCCCGTCATCAGCGTCAGCTGTCGACAGCGATCAAGCGCGCCCGGTACCTCGCCCTGATACCGTACCTGAAGGGGCATACCGCGTAGCCATGAGCGAGCCCGCCGCGACCGTCGCGGCCGCACCGCGAAAAGGGGGCTGGCGCCGGCTTGCGCTGGCAATCGTTCTCTTTCTCGCGGTTCCCCTCATCCCGCAGTTGCGGGTGATGCTCCCCATCGAGCAGACGGCGATGCTCCTCGTCGCCGTCATGGCGTCGTGCATGATTGTGGGCTGGCGGCAGGGTGGGAAGGCATCGCTCGCAATCATCTGGCTTGTGCTCGCGGCGGCACTGATCGCCTGGCCGGGCGCGTCGACCGCCGCCGACGCCAGCTCGGGGGCACGCGGCTGGGCTGTCACCGGCACGAACGGGTACGCTGCGCTCGCCCGAGGGTGGACTCTCATTCTCGCGGCGAGTTTCGGACTCGTCAGCCTTTTCGGGACGGGGAGGCCGTTTATCTCCCGCTCGCTCTCCACGCTCGCCGTCGCCGCCGGCCTCGCGTTTGTGCTCATCCTCCTCTCGCCGGGGGGGCCGACGCGCGTAGCAGGAACCATGGCCGTCGAGTACGCGCGGCGAAACGACGAGTCCATCGCGCAGATTCGCCTTGGCGCGGCCACCGAGCCGTGGAAACGGAGAGTCGACAGCTCGCCGGCGATACAACGGCTCAACGACATGGCGGAGGATCAGCTTCGCGACATCCCCCGATGGTCGTCGCTCCTCGTCCCCGCGGTGCTCGCGCTGGAATCCCTTGTTGCACTGGCCCTGGGATGGTCGCTGTATCACCGGCTGAATCGAGCGCCAATCGGGCCACCACTAGGGCGACTGATGGATTTCCGCTTCAACGATCAGCTCGTCTGGGGAGTTGCTGTCGGAGCCTCGATCTATCTCCTGCCGGCGTTCGCGGAAGCGAAGAATGCAGGACTCAATATCCTCGTCTTCTTCGGATCTCTGTACATCCTTCGGGGACTGGGAATTCTTGGCTGGATATCAAAAGGCCGGGTCGGCAGGCTCGTATTTGCGATGGTCGGATCTTTCGTCCTCGCTGTGATCCTCGCCGATGCGCTCGGCTTTCTGATAAGTCCACTCTTCCCCATCGCCGCGCTGGCTTTCGCGCTGGGGCTCGGCGATACCTGGCTGGACTGGCGCGCGATGATTCAGCCCAAGACAGTCTGACCGGTTATTTTTGATACTCTCAGCAGCTACCTAAACAGGAAACGATCATGGAAGTCATTCTCCGCCAGGCAGTCGAGAAGCTCGGCCATCCCGGCGACATCGTGAAGGTCTCAGCGGGATACGCGCGCAACTATCTCCTTCCGCGCGGCGTTGCGTACGAAGCGACTCCGGGCAACAAGAAACGCATCGAGCGCGAGCGCCAGCGCCTCGAGGCTGCGGAAGACTCGCGACGCACCTCGGCACAGGGACTTGCCGAGAAGCTCGAGCAGGTGTCCGTCACCTTCTCCGCGCGCGTCGGTGAGGAAGGCAAGCTGTTCGGGTCGGTCACGACAGCCGACATCGCCCAGCAGCTGGGCGAGCAGGGTTACGAGATCGAGAAGCGCCAGATCGATCTCAAGGAGCCCATCAAGGCACTTGGCGTGTACCGTGTTCCGATCCGCCTGCACGCTGACGTACACCCCGAGATAAAGGTGTGGGTCATCAAGCAGTAGCGGGCCTGCAGGCTCCGTAGGCGAAGGGCCAGCCCGAGTGTTAGCGGCTGGCCCTTTCGTGTCTACGGGCTGGCGTGCGAAATGCGGAATTGCGTTCCTAACGGAACTTTATTCCTCGCGGTATGATATTGTAGCATGCGGCGCGGCGAGCGCCGACACACAACTTTTCACGGAGCCGCATGGCGACCTCGTTATCCCCCGCAACACCCGCGCGCGAACCAGCGTTCGCACCGAAGCTCGCCGCAACACTATGCCAGGACATGAAAGCCAACGACGTCGTACTGCTGAACCTTCAGGGCGTCACAGACATGACGGACTACTTCGTAATCGCGAGTGGCACGTCCGATACACACGTCCGGGCCATAGGGGAGCATCTGATTGCGGTGTTAAAGAAAGAGGGGATACGCGTGCACCATACGGAAGGGCTTCAGCAGGGACGATGGGTACTGCTCGATTTTGTGGATTTCGTCGTTCACATCTTCCACCCCACTCTCCGGTCGTTCTACCAGATCGAACGGCTTTGGAGCGACGCGGATGTTGTGGCAACCGACTAAACGGACGGGTACAACAATGAGAGTGTTACGTGGAATTCTGGCGGCGATAGCGTTGACCGCGGCATCCCAGGCCGACGGGCAACAGTACTTCGGGATGAATCAGGTCCAGTACAAGCATTTCAACTGGCGCGTGCTGGAGACCGAGCATTTCACGGTTCACTACTATCCGGAGGAAAGAAAGGCGGTGATGGCGGCCGCGCGGATGGCGGAGCGATCGTACGCCCGCCTGTCACGTATACTCGGTCACCAGTTCCGCGAAAAGAAGCCGATCATTCTTTTTGCGTCGCGTGCGGATTTCGGTCAGAACAATGTGACGGGCGACCTCGGCGAGGGCGTGGGCGGAGTCACCGAGTCGGCGCGGCATCGTCTTATCATGCCCTTCACGGGCGACCTCGGAAGCTTCGAGCAGGTGCTGGCGCACGAGCTGGTGCACGAATTCCAGTACGATGTGATCTCACGCGGGCGGGCGGGCGGCAACGCGCAGGGAATGGAGCGGCTCGATCCGCCGCTCTGGTTCATGGAAGGAATGGCGGAGTACCTCTCGATTGGCCCGAACCACCCGCTGACAGCCGGCTGGCTCCGCGACGCCGCGGTGACGGGAAAGATCCCGACTATCGAGCAGATGACGGAGCGTCCCGATCAGTACTTCCCCTACCGCTACGGAGAATCGCTCTGGCAGTACATCGGCGAGCGCTGGGGCGACCAGGCGATTGGAGAGATACTGCGCAGCGCAATGAGCGCCGGAATTGCGCGCGCTTTTCAGCGCGAGCTCGGAATGTCACTGGCAGATCTGAGCAGCGCGTGGCGCGAAGCCGTGCAGTCGCAGTACCTGCCCGCCGCGGCTGCGTTTCAGCGACCGCGCACATTCGCGGAGCCGCTCCTCACAAGAAGGCGGTCGGGCGGAGAGATCTTCCTCGCCCCGGTTCTCTCGAACGACGGCAACTATATCGCGTTCCTGTCCAACGGCAACTGGAAGAAGGGCGAAGTCTTCATCGATCTGTGGCTGGGAAATGCCCGCACGGGCGAGCGCGTGAAGCGGCTGGTGAAGAGCACGACTGATCCGAATTTCGAAGAGCTCCGGCTTCTCTACTCGCAGAGTGCGTTCTCGAACGACGGAAAAACGCTCGCCTTCACTGCTCAGCGCGAGGGCAAGGATGTTCTGTATCTGCTCGACATTCCGAGTCGTGACGTTCGAAAGCGGCTGGACCTCCCTGTCGACGCGGTGACGGGGCCGTCCTGGTCCCCGGACGACAAGCAGATCGTTTTCAGTGGAACGCGCGGCGGGATCACCGATTTATTCATCGTCGACGCAGACGGCAAAAATCTTCGTGCGCTCACTAACGACATCAACGGTGATCTGCAGCCCAGCTGGTCTCCCGACGGCAGGTATATCGCCTTTGCCACGGACCGCGGGCCGCAGACGGATCTCGAGCGACTTCAGATTGCCAAGTGGCAGATAGGTCTCTACGATCTGCAGACCCGTCAGACTGAAGTATTGCCCGAGCAGGCAGGCCTGAATCTGAATCCGGCGTGGGCTCCCGGAGGTGCGTCCGTAGCGTTCATCTCGGATCGTACAGGAGTCGCGAACGTCTTCCTGTTCGATCTCACCGACAGGAAACACTACCAGCTGACGAATGTGCTCGGCGGGGTGTCGGCCATCACCGAGTACAGTCCCGCGCTGACATGGGCACGCGGTGCCGACCGAATGGCCTTCACATACTATGAGAACGGCGACTATACGGTCTGGGCGGTCGATAATCCGCGCAAGCTCAAGACAGTTGCGTTCCAGACGAGGCCGGCGACCGGTACCGGACTCGTAATGGCCCCAGTGCCTGTCCCGACGACCGTAACAGTCACGCCGTCGGCCGTCGATACGGTCGCTCGCGCGGGGCAGGCGGGCTCGGTGTACCGCGCTCCTACAGGCGCGAGACCTTCCAGCAGTTTGTCGACGGTCGAGACGCGAATGCGGGACACAACCATTACAAGCGTCGCGACACTGAATGCGAATTACGATTTCGCGCTTCCCGATACGACGAGGTTCAAGGACTACCCCTATCGCGTCGGGTTCAAGCCGGATTACATCGCGCAGCCGGAGATCGGGTACGGCACGGGAAATCAGTACGGGTTGAGCGGGTTCAACGGCGGGACGACGATCGTTCTCAGCGATCTCCTCGGCAACAACCAGATCGCGCTCTCCGCCTCGCTTTATGGACAGCTGAGCGATGCGAGCCTGTTCGCTGCCTACGCGAATCTGAGCCGCAGGTGGCAATACACGGTCGCTGCGTACCAGCAGCCGATCTATCTGCCGCAGACCGAAGGCGCGGAGCTGCTGCGTCTCAACGATCGCGACCGGTATCTGATTCCGTATACGCGCTACGTTCTTCGCAACGGCTCGTTCACAACGCAGTATCCGTTCAATCGGTTCTCGCGGTTCGAGGCGGGCGTTCAATTCAACAGCATCTCGCGCTCGCTCATCGGGCTCACCTACGACTGCTTCATCAACGGCTGCACGGCTCCCGAGATCAACACCATCAGCTCGGAGCCGGCGTTCAACTTCCTTTCGCCATCCGCCGCGTACGTGTCCGACAATTCGCTGCTCGGTCTGACCGGGCCGATAATGGGCAGGCGCTATCGGTTCCAGATAACGCCGTCGGTGGGGAACCTCCGCTGGGTGGAGTATCTCGCGGATTATCGGCGCTACGACCCGATTGTCTTCAACACTCTGACAATCGCGTCGCGATTCCTGACGAGTGCATCGGTTGGGAGAGACGAATCGGCGTTCCCGAAGTACATCGGTCGGCCTGAGTTCGTTAGGGGCTACGACAAGTCCAACTTCACAGGATTCGAGTGCACGTCGTTCATTGGTGGCTCGTCGACCTGCAACACGGTGCAGCTGGTAGGAAGCCGTGTCGCTGTGGCGAACCTCGAGGTGAGGTTCCCGCTGATTCGCAGATTCGATCTCGGATCACTGCCGGTAGGTCTTCCCCCGGTCGAAGGACTCCTGTTCTTCGACGCGGGAATGGCATGGAACGCGCGCCAGAGCGTGTCGCTGACGCGGCCGGACAACTACGACTTCACGCTCCAGCGATATCCATTGCGCAGCTTCGGAGCGGGCATTCGCGTCAATCTGTTCAACATTGCAATTCTGAAGTGGGACTATGCAAAGCCGCTCGACGTGGAAGGACGTAAGGCGAACTGGACCTTCTCAGTGGGGCCGAGCTTCTAACTGTTGCGGCGGCTGATCGCGCTGACGCTTGCCGTCGCCGCATGTAGCGGCGGCGACGACAGGCAAGCGTCGGACACCTCGCGACCGGCGACAGTATCCCGCGGGCCGGACGCACTTGCGCTGCGCATCCCGCGCGACGGCGGCACCGCGCGAGCATACCTTTTCGCTAACCTCGACTCAGCGATCTGGTCCGCGAGCGGATCACCGCCGGTCGGCCGCGTCCTCGCGTTCGATCAGGACGCCGGACTCGTTGCGCTCACCGACGACAAGGGACAGCCTCGACGCCTGGATCTTCGTCTTGGCCAGGCGCGCATAGCCTCCAAGGCAAAACTGATTGGCGTCGCCTCGGCCAACGGCAGCGAGATCTACGGGATTGACGCGAAGGGGTTGATTGTGCGCCTTACACCCAGCGGAGACTGGACGTTCGAGCCGCCGAAAACTCCTCAGGCACTCTTTCCGCAGCCGAACGGACAGCTCGTCATCGCAAGCGCGGCCGGTACGTCGACGAAAGTGTGGCTCATCCATCCTCCCGATTCAACGATTCTCGACAGCGCCTCTCTTTCGGTTGTCGCCAGGGGTGCGAGGACGCAGGCCGGCGACAGGCTGTACTTCACCTCACAACGCGGACTGGCTGGGGTCCGGACCCGCGAGCTCTCCCCGCTGAAGGAGGTTCGCCTGCCAGGCGACGCTGCGGCGATGGCGCCAACGCCGAGCGGCGACCGGGTTTACATCGCATTGACTGAAACGCCGCGGATCGTAGTGCTCGACCGATACAGCGAATCGATATCCGGAACGATCGACCTCCCGGGAGCAGCGATCGATCTTCGCGTCGATCCGATGGGGCAGCTGCTACTGGCGAAGCCGGCCGACGGAGCCGATTCTGCCTGGGTCGTCGCAATCGGAACCGGCAAAGTCGTCGGCAGCATTCCAACGACGTGGACGACGGACCTTCCCGCTTTCGCGCATTCGTCTACGATCGCGACTCTCCGCGGAGCGGATGTCGTCTTTGTCGATGGAGCGACGCTCAGCGAAGTTCGCACAGCTCGAGGCGGAGGAAAGGATTACTGGTATTTTTTCTATTGGAACGGCTTCCGACCGCGTTCGGCTGACCTCGATCAGCCGGTGACATTCACTCCGCCTGATTCGATTGTGCGCAGCGACACTATTCCGCAACAGCTCGACAGTACTCGAGGCCCGCCGCCGCTGAGGGATGCCTCACCCACGATGGTTCCACCTCCGGCAAGCTTTCCGCCTCCCGCTGCACCGCCGGTTGCGCCGTCCACGTCCGGTACGCCCGGCCAAACGACTCGCTCGCCGGGATTTCTCGTGTCATTCGCCGCGCTGCTCAGTGAAAGCCAGGCGCGAAGCACCGCCGCCGCGATTGAGGTTGGAGGTGTTCGCGCCAGGGTTCTCGCGACCCAGACAGGTGGGACGGCGATATTCAGGGTCGTGCTCGGACCTTACACTACCAGGGAGCAAGCCGAGCGCGTCGGCCGGGAGTCGAAGCGGCAATACTGGGTGTACGAGGCCGGCACGTGAACGAAAGCGGTGGCGCGGCCGCCGAGGCGTACGAGCAGGCAGGACGACTGGCGGCAGTAGCGGTACGCGGGTATTCGACGGTCCTCGTCGTGTCCGACGAGCCGGTCGAGGCCGCCTACGCGGCGATTGGTGTCGCCAATGCGGAAAGCGCGCATAGGCGCGTCGTGATCGGCGATCTCGCGGGCGAAGTGGCGCCGATTCAGGCGCTTGTCGGCGCCGCGGACCCCCACGGCATCTATGACAGCTTCATGTTCGGGACGTCCCTCGAGCGAGTCATCTATTCGGTCGCGGGGAACGACAATCTGAACGTGTTGCCGAGCGGGACCGAGTCGGCCGCGATCGCAGAGATAATCGGGAGCCCGCGATGGCGGCGAATTGCCTCGGAGTTTGCCGCGACCGACGCTCTCCTTCTCCTGGTTGCGGCCTCAGACGCACCTGGCCTCGACAAGCTTTCTTCGCAGCTCGACGGGATTCTCGTCGTCGGAAACCCACGCCTTGACGTCAATCCGAATGCGGTGCTGCTTGCGCGCATTCCCCATCCCGCGCCGGCGCCCGCGCCGAAAAAGATCGCCCTGCCCGTCGAGCAGCCGCTGCCGCGCTGGAGGGGAGTTGCCCTCGCGGGCGGCGCGCTCCTGCTGTTGATCGCTGCAGTCGCGATTCTCCGTCCGGGAAGCATCTCGCGCCTGGGGCTCTCGCGCGCGTCCGACACCATTGTCATTCCTGATTCACAGGCGCACGACTCGACAGCTGTCCCGCAGCGAGAGGTGATCGTCCCCGCGAATCCGCAGGATTCATCGCTTGCTGCGACCTTCGCTGTTGAGATTCTCAATGCAAATACGGCGGAAAGTGCTAACTTTGAGCTGCAGCGTCACGGTGAAATGATGCCGGCAGCAACGATTTCTCTTGTCCCGATCGGTGACACCGAAGCAATCTGGTACAAGGTCTTTGCCGGCGCGGTCTCCGACAGCGCGCAGGCCGAGCGGTTACTCCGCTCGCTCCGGCGACGGCGCATCGTAGCCGATTCCATCGGGAGAGTGGTCCGCGTCCCGCTCGCTCTGCGGGTCGACAGCGTGCCGTCGCAAGCGGCGGTGCTTTCGAAATCGCGGGAGATGGTGAAGGCCTACACGGCGAAGGGCGTTCCGGCGTACGCAATGCTGCAGAATGACGGCAGCGCGCGGATCTACGCTGGCGCGTTTCAGACGCCCGAGCAATCTTCGCTCTCGGCCACGGCCCTGCGAGTTGCAGGCGCGACGCCTGTCCTTGAATTCCGAACAGGGAGAGTTCAGTAGTGCGCCTCACCAAGCTCGAGCTGCAGGGATTCAAATCATTCGCTGACGAGACGGAGCTGCTCTTCGAGCCCGGTGTAACCGCGATCGTCGGTCCCAACGGCTGCGGCAAATCCAACGTCTCCGACGCTGTAAGGTGGGTCCTCGGCGAGCAGCGCCCGCGCGCGCTTCGCGGTGCGAAAATGGAAGAAGTCATATTCCAGGGATCCTCAGCGCGGCGGCCGGTGAACATCGCCGAGGTGTCACTGCACTTCGAGAACGATGACGGAGTCCTCTCCGTGCCCTTCCGCGAAGTCGTGATCACGAGACGCCTGAGCCGCTCCGGCGAGAGTGATTATTTCCTCAACCGCTCGCCCTGCCGGCTCCGCGACATCCACGACATGGTGCGCGGCACCGGTCTTGGCGCAGACGCCGGCGTCGTCATCGAAAGCAGGATGATCGACGCGCTTCTCTCCGATCGTCCCGACGAGCGACGCGAGCTGTTCGAGGAGGCCGCCGGAATCGGACTTTATCGGGACCGCAAGCGCACAGCCGAGAGACGCCTCGAGGAGACCACGATCGACCTCTCGCGCATCGACGATCTCATCTCCGAGGTGCAGACACAGGTTCGCTCACTCGCGCGGCAGCGCCGGCGCGCCGAGCGTCACGCCGAAATCGTGAGCCGCCGCTTCACTGTCGAGATCGCGCTGGCGGCGCGAGAGATGGACGCCTGGCGTGACGAGCTCGCCCGGCTCGAGACGCGCGTGCGCGAGCTGAGGACGGAAGTCCCCGCCGCGGAAGAAGCATTGGCCGCTGCCGAAGCTGCGCGCGATTCGGCGCACGGTGCGCGCGCCGCCGCTGAAGCCCGGCGAAACGAGCTCGCGCGACTCGTCGCCGAGCAGGCGGCGAGCACTCAGCAGCTGCGCGGCGAAATCGCCGTAGCTGAGGAGCGACAACGCAACGCCGTCTCCCGGAGAGAGCGGGCCGAGCAGGAGCGGCGTGAGGGCGATACGACCGTCGAAAAGGTCAGCGACGATCTCGACCAGGCCGTTACCCACCGCACACAGCTCGAGGCAGAGATGGCACTCGCCCAGAGCTCGCTCTCGGCGCAGGTCGCCGAGGAGGAAAGTGTTCGCGCAGCTCTCGCCGCGGCGAGGGCAGCCGTGGAGACCGCAGACAAGGGTGCACGCGAGATGCGCGAGCGGGCACATCGGCATGCACTCGACAGGCAGGCGGCAGAACGTGAGCTGCAGGAGCTGGAGACAAGACGCGCGGCGCTGCTGGACGAGAAATCGCAGCTCGCCGATTCGGAGAATGCGGTTCGGCGCGAGATGCGTGATGCCGAAGAAGGACTCGCCGCGAGCAGGAAGAAAACCTCAGCCGCAAACGCTGCTCTCGCTGCGGCGCTGGGCGCGCTGCGCGCCGCGCGCGAAGAGGATTCGGCGACACGCTCCGCGCTCCTTCGCGCGGAGGAGGCTCACACGGCGCTCGAAGGAAAGGTGAACGCCCTCGAGGCGCTCGAGCGCGAGCGGGTTGGTCTGGCACCAGCGGCTGCGCGCCTGCTCGCCGAGCGAAGCCAGTTTGGCGAGGGCGCCATCATCGGTCCATTGAGCGACTTCATCAGCGCCGATTCCTATTCCGCTGCAGTGGTCGAGCGGTATCTCGGGCCGATTGTCCACGCGGTTCTCGTCAGGGATCGCGAGGCAAGTGATGCCGTGCGTGCCTGGCACACGACGACCAATCCGGGTCCCCTGCTGCTCCTTCCTCTGGACGCGCGAATGGGCGGCGACCGGACGGACGACGCCGACGCAGACAACGGGTTGTCGGCGATCGTGCGCACGGAATCGGTCGCATCCGGCTGGGTGCGGGCGCTGCTGGGACGGGTCACATCCGTGGAAAGCGGAACCGCGTTCATCGACGCGCGCGGAGCAATCTGGCTGCCCGCGCACTTTGCGGGACCCGGTCCGCTCCGGCGTCGAGCGGAGATCGGCGATTCGCGACAACAGCTCGACAAAGCAATTACGGTCAGAGAGCGCGCGCGTGCCGCGGCAGATTCAGCGCGCGCGGCGCTGGAGTCCGCCGAGCGCGCAGCTGCGCTCGCACAGGAGGCTTCAACGGTGGCCTCCCGTGAAGTCGGCGAATTCGAAGACCTTTTCACTGGAGTGAGCAGGCGTCATCACCGCGCGCTCCGCGAGGTAACGGAGGCGGACACCCTTCTCGAGCGTGTCTCGGCCCGCGAGAATGCGCTGTCCGAGACCGTAGCCCTCGTCGACCGTGCCAGTAGTGAGCTACAAAACGCGATCGCGGGACACGAGGTAGCAGTCAACGAGGCGCGCCGCCTGCTTTCCGAAACGGAATCGCGACAGGACGAGGCGCGCGATCGGCGCACAGCGAGTCAGGTAGCCTACGCGCAGGCGCAGGCGCGGCTGCAGGTCGCGGCGGATCGCGAGCGGCATCTCCGCGAGGAGTTCGTCAGCGCCGCCTCGCGGCTCGAATCTCTGCAGTCGGAGCTGTCGACGCTGTCCGTTGCGGATCAGCAGCTGGCTGAGCAGCTCGCCGGCTGGCAGATGGACCTCGAGGCGCGGCAGGCGACTCTGGAGGATGCGGAAACTCGGCTGTCCAATGCCGAGCATTCGGTACGCAGCTCTGACGAGGCGCTGGAGCGCGCCGAGCATGAGCTCACTGACGTGCGGCATCGCTCCGCCGCATTGAGCGAAGAGCTCCACGGCGCCGAGCTGCGCTACACCGAGCTTTCGGGACGGCGCAACGCTATTCGCGAGCGGCTGGAGGCGGAGTGGCGGCGCCCGCTCGAGTCTCTGCTCGAAACTTCGGAGAAGCTGGAGCTGGATGACGAGAGCCTGCGCGCCGAGGCGCTCTCGCTCCGGGATCAGCTCGATGCGCTCGGGCCGGTGAATCCGCTCGCCATCGAGGAGCACGAAGAGGAGCAGAAACGTCTCGAGTTCCTCAGCGCTCAGCGCGCCGATCTCACCTCTGCCAGGCTGTCTTTGCAGCAGGCGATTCGTGAAATCGACACGACAGCGCGTGAGCTTTTTGCAACCACGTTCGTTCAGATACGCGAGAACTTCCGCAAGATCTTCATGACCCTGTTCGGCGGTGGTGAATGCGATTTGCGGCTGGAGGATCCGGAGAGTCCCCTCGAGGGGGACATCGAGATTCACGCCGCGCCGAGGGGCAAGCGCACCCAGCGAATTCACCTGCTTTCGAGCGGCGAGCGTGCGCTTGTTGCGCTTTCTCTTCTGTTCGGGATCTTCCTCACGAAGCCGAGCCCGTTCTGTCTGCTCGACGAAGTAGATGCGCCGCTCGACGACGCGAACATCGGGCGGTTCGTGAGAATGCTGAACGAATTCAAGACGAACACGCAGTTCATAGTGATCACTCACAACCCGCGCACGACCACCGAGGCCGCAGACGCCGTTTACGGCGTAACGATGCAGGAGCCCGGGGTATCGTCGCTGGTCAGCGTCCACATGCGGGGACCTGCAGTCGATGACGCGATTGCCGGGACGGTGCCAGCACCGCAGCCAGTCACGGCGCTGAGCGCGTAGCGAAATGCTGGTTGTAATGGAGCATGGCGCATCCACCGCGGATGTGGATCGCGTCGTCGCGGTCGTTGTGGAAATGGGGTACGAGGCCCGGCCCATGCCCGGTGCGCAGCGAACCGCCGTCGGGATTGTCGGTAACGACGGGCGAGTAGACGCATCGCGGCTCGCGGCGCTGCCAGGCGTCGTACAGATCATTCACGTCACTCAACCGTACAAGCAGGTATCGCGTGAGTGGCGCAGCGAAGACACCATCGTCACCATCGCGCCAGGTGTCTCGTTCGGGGGGGAAGATGTGCCGATCATCGCCGGCCCCTGCTCCGTCGAGTCGGAGGAGCAGATCGTAGAGTCCGCGCGTCTCGTGAAGGAAGCAGGCGGAAGCGCGCTGAGGGGCGGCGCGTTCAAGCCTCGAAGCTCGCCGTATTCATTTCAGGGCCTTGGCAAGCGCGGCCTCGAGCTCCTTGCGCTCGCACGCCGTGAAACGGGTTTGCCCATTGTCACCGAGGCCATGGATGACGAAGGCGCCCACCTCATTGCGGAGATGGGCGACTGCATCCAGATCGGTGCGCGCAACATGCAGAATTATTCGCTCCTGAAGACGGTTGGAAAACTCGGGATGCCTGTCCTGCTCAAGCGCGGGATGGCGGCGACGATCACCGATCTTCTATTGAGTGCGGAGTACATTCTCTCCGAGGGCAACCCGAACGTGATCCTGTGCGAGCGGGGCGTGAGAAGTTTCGATCCCTCGACCCGGAATCTCCTCGATCTGACTGCGATTCCGATCGTCCACAAGCTCTCGCACCTGCCAATCGTTGCAGATCCAAGTCACGGCACCGGACTGAGGGACAAGGTGACCCCGATGGCTCGTGCCGCGCTCGCCGCGGGTGCTGACGGCCTGCTGGTGGAGATGCATCCAAATCCCGACAGGGCGTTGTCCGATGGAGCCCAGTCGCTTCACCCGGAGCAGTTCACTGCACTGGTTGAAGAGCTTCGAGCAGTTGCAGTCGCGATCGGCAGACGCGTGACACCGGCACTGGATCGTGAAAACAAGCCGGCAGAGCGAATACTGTCTTCAGGAACGGCGAAGCGAGTTGCGGGTAAGCATTGATATGAGAATCATCACGGCAATTCTGGCTGGTGGTTTTGGCGCAGCGAGCCTCGGCGCGCAGTCGTCCGAGACGATCATGGACCGCGCTGCGAGCAAGTATGCGAGCATGAAAACCGTTCGCGCCGAGTTCAGGCAGACAATCACCAATCCACTCACCGGGACGAGCTCGGTCTCGCGAGGAGAGCTGCTTCGCCGCGAGCCCAACCTCCTGGCGATCAATTTCACCGATCCCAAAGGCGACCGCGTGGTCGCCGACGGAAAGGCCGTGTGGGTCTATTTGCCGAGCAGCGCGCCGGGTCAGGTTATGCGCCTGAGCGCTCGTAACAAATCGGCGCAAGTCATCGACCCGGGATCCCTGTTTCTGACTTCACCGCGCACGCGTTACACCATGAAAAGTGGCGGGACGGCCACAGTGGGCGGGGCAAGAACAGATGTGGTGCTCCTCACGCCGAAGACATCGAACGCTCCATTCACACGCGCGAAGGTGTGGGTCGATGCAAGTGGAATCGTCAAACAGTTCGAGGTGACGGACGCAAACGGGCTGACGAGATTCGTGGTAATCACGCGCCTGGTCCCGAACGCGACCATCGCGCGCTCGGCATTTTCATTCACACCGCCGCGCGGCGCTCGTATCGTCGACTCAGCGTCCTTCGGAGGAATGTAGAGGATCAGCCTTGCCACAGAGGCACAGAGCACACAGAGAACAACAAGCGGCCATCTCGGCGTATCGCAGAGACCTTTTGCAAAAGAAGGTCTCTCTTTTTTCGGTAAACTACAACAGCCAACAACGACCGACCTCTAGAAATCGAGTGCCTTTCCCCCTTTTTTGTGTGGTTCTCTGCGTTCTCTGTGTCTCTGTGGCAGAGTAGTTGTGTTAATTCGGCTCGGCCGCTATCGAAGCAGGAGCAGTCTCTGGATCTCCGCCAGGCGAGCGGGGTCGGCGCCTTGCCGACCGGCGATCTCCAGCGCGGCGAACGACAACCGCCGATAAAGTGCCCGCGCTTCCGGATTGTGTCTCAGCGCCTGAAGATGGCGGTTCACAGTCTCGACGTCGCCGCGCATCACCGGCCCCGTGAGAGCCGATTCCGGATGGCTGTCCGCAATATTCGAGATTGCCGCGTCCATCAGACTATGCACAGCCTGGTGCGCGCTTCGCTCCGGTACACCCACATCGGTGAGAATGCCTGACGCAACGGCCGCCAGCACCACAGGGAAATTCGAGCTGATCACCGCTGCCGCGTGGTAGATGCTCTTCATTCCAGCGGGAATCTCAAGCGTCCGCGCGCCAAGGTGCCCCGCGAGCCGCCTCGAAGCAGCGCGAGCCTGATCGTCGCCGTCGATGCCAATCCACGCTTTTCGCAGGAGCTCCGGTGCGTGATCAGGATTCGCAAATGGGACAAGCGGATGAAAGGTCCCGCCACTGAGCCCCATCTCGCCCAGACGGGGGATCAATGATGGCTCGGCTCCACCGGACGTGTGGACGACGACCGTTCCCGATGCGAGCCGGCGCCGGCCCGATGGAGAAGCTGCGTCCACAAGATCGGCGAGAACGCCGTCGAGCTGATCGTCCCTGACTGCGACAATTATCGTGTTCGCGTCGCCAATCACCGGCGGCCAGGCCCCATGCGATGTCGCAATCGGAGATGGACGCCGCGAATGAAATCCTACAACATCGACACCTGATTCACGGAAGGAGCGGAAGAGTCCGCGACCGACTTGTCCCGCGCCAATTATGAATACGCGTTCGCTCACTCGGTGCCGGCGCTGCGCTGCGCCGCCTGCCTGGCAGACGCGCGCTCCAGCATCCTGGCTTCCGAGGTCACGCCCGTCGCCAGCTCCAGCGCGACAGCTATCGCCTTGTCCGCGGCTACGCGTCGTCTGAACTCCGCCTCGGGGCCGAATACGAATCGCGCGATGTCGTACGCCAGCAGCTGGGAGACAACGTGCGACGATTCGTCGTAAGTCATTCGGGGAATCTCCACGCCCCGCGCAACCATCCTCTTCCACACTTCCTCGAGCATCTGCGGCGTCACCATGAACTTGGGCGTCAGCACTTCACGGCCACCTTTGAGGGAGATCGCGTAGTCCGTTACAGCGTCGCGGAACTGCCCCACCTTCCGGCCGAGCGCAGTCTGAAAAAGGCGAAGCTGACGGTCAGCGGCCGAGTCGGTGACGATGAGATCGGGGGCGATTCCCCCACCACCGTAGACGATTCGGCCGGCGTCTGTTCTGTACCTCTGCGGCAGCTGCCGTGTCCTTCGATCATCACTGTCTTCGCGGAGCACTTGCCTGCTGATCGATCTGCCCGAGGGAGTGTACCAGCGCGCGGTCGTGATCTTGAGCCCGCCAATCTCACCGAGTGGAATGATCGTCTGTGCGCTTCCCTTGCCGTATGTCGGCTCGCCAACCACAACCGCGCGGTCGTGATCCTGCAGCGCGCCTGCGACGATCTCCGCAGCGCTCGCACTTCTGTCGTCAACGAGAACCACGAGGGGCAGCTTCGGCCAGCGCTGCGCCGTCGAGTCGGTGTAGTCGCGGTTCGCGCCGGGCGACCTGCCCTTCAGGCTGACGATCCGCTGCCCCGGGTCTAGAAACATGTCCGCGACTCCGAGGCCCTGGTCGAGCAGTCCCCCGGGATTCGACCTGAGGTCGAGCACCAGAGATTTCATTCCCCTCGAGAGAAGCGCGTTGATGCTCCGCGAAAGCTCACGCGTCGTTGAGTCGCTGAAAGCCTTGAGATCGACGTAGCCTACGCCGTTCGGCAGCATAGCCACGCGGCGTACGGCATTCTGATGAAGGGCGCGTCGCACCAGAGTGAACGGAACAGGCGTCAGCAGCCCTGGCCGCTCGATACGGAACGACAATGACGTTCCTGGACCGCCGCGAAACGCCTTCGTCGCTTCTTCCATCGTCCAATCCCGCGTGGAGCGGCCTTCAATCTCGATGATTCGGTCGCCCGGCTGAATGCCCGCGCGCTCGGCAGGACTACCCGGCAGCGGAGCGATGACGACGAGCCAGCCGTCACGCACGTCGACCTGAAGGCCGACTCCGGCAAAATTTCCACTCGTAGACTCGTTCAATCGGCCGAGCTTGTCGGGGGCGAGAAGCGTTGTGTATGGATCCTCGAGCTCGTAGAGCATTCCCTCGACGGCCTTGCGGTAAAGCAGCGGAGAGTCGACCGAGTCGACGTAGTAGCGCGAAACGTGTCTCAGCACCTGGTTGAAGAGGCGCTCGGCTTCGGCTGGAGTCGTTTCGCCGTCACGAGTTCCACTTACTATCAGCCATCCGCCGGTGACGAGTGACCCCACGAGTATGGCCGCGACAGTCATCGTTCGCGACCTGAGTCCGGGCGAAATGTCGAGTCTCACGAGATGGTCTCCTCCCGCAGCGCCGCAAACCTGTTCGGCATTGCCTGCAGCAGAGCAGTGAGTACGCGAGCAAACACTTCCTCACGCGCTCCGCGACCATCCACCTTTACGATCGGGCCACACTCGGGATGTTTTGCCTGCCACTCGGCGGTGCCGGCCTCAGCGAACGCTCGCTCCACACGCTGGTGAAAATCCTCACCGGAGCTCTCGATTCGATCATGGATCCCGCGCATTGCCGCGCGGTCGATCCCGTCAGCAGATGGAAAGTCGAGGACGATTGTGAGGTCGGGAACGATTCCACACGTGGCGAGGCAGTTCGCCCCCCGCACATCGGCCTCGGGCAGGCCACGGCCGGCGATCTGATAAGCGTAGGTCGAGAGGAAGAAACGGTCCATGAGCACCACGTCACCGCGCTTGAGAGCCGGCTTGATCTCACGGCTTACGAGCTCGGCGCGAGAGCCCATGAAGAGCAGGGCCTCCGCCGCCGGCGTAACGTCACCCGTTGGTTTGAGCAGAATCTCACGGATCGTGTCGCCCACCGGCGTTCCCCCAGGTTCGCGCAGCGGCACGACAGGGACGCCAGCGGCGCTCAGACGATCGGACAGCAGTCGAAGCTGAGTCGACTTGCCTGACCCTTCCGTTCCTTCGAACACCACCAGCTTGCCCCGCTCCATGGCGCAACTCAGCTCAGCGTGATGATGGAGCTCGTCGCGCCCTTCTTCATGCCTTCCATGATCCAGTTATTCACCTGGTACATCACCTTGTCGAAGTTCTCCTGCGCGGCGATCGCCCGTTGATACGCCGAGTTTCCCTGCACTTTCATGAGTAGATCGTCGAGCTGCTGCTCGAGCTCGGGCGTTGGCTGATCGCCCCGCTGGATCATCTGCTGCGCCTGCACTCGAAGCTTCTCCATCTGCTGCAGCACGCTGACCGCATTGCGGTCGCCGTTCAACGCTTCGCTCGACTTCTTCACTGCCTGGTACTCGGGACTCTGCCCGATGATCCGTCCGAGCTCTTTCGCCTTCTCCTCGAGCATTCCATCTCCAATCACGACCGTGTCTCCGCGTCAGGCGCGCGAAGCGAAGACAAATCGCTCGCGCCCGGTGAGGTCCAGAACCACGCTGACATCCGTGTAACCGCCATCTGACAGCACCAGCTCCGCGACGAGTGAGGCGCGGCGCTCATCGACTTCGAGCGCCAGAGTTCCGCGACGGTCCAGAAGAGACTTTCCTTTCTGCACAATCGCGGCCGTAATGGCCAGGCCGTTCGAACCACTCAACAGCGCCGTCGGAGGCTCCCAGCTCCTCACGCTCGGCGGAAGATGGTCGGCCTCCTCGTAGGCGATGTAGGGCGGATTTGACACCAGCAGGCGCGCTTTGATGTCGCGCACGGGCGCGAGAAGCGATCCGCTCCGGAACTCCACCGGACACCGGAGCGCCGCGCCCATGATTCCGGCGTTCGTTCTTGCAACATCGAGGGCGTCCAGCGAGGTGTCCGTCCCCACTACGCGAGCGAAACAGCCTTCAGCCGCGAGCGAGAGCGCAATCGCCCCCGAGCCCGTTCCAATGTCGACGGCCGTTCCCCAGTCTGCGCCACCGGGATTTGCCGCCCCGAATCGCGTCAGTATCTCCTCGACGAGAACCTCGGTTTCCGGACGCGGTATCAGCACTCGCTCATCCACGCAGAGAGTGAGCGAGCGGAATTGTGCGCTGCCAACGGCGTAGGCGAATGGCGCCCCCGCAACGAGGCGCTGAGCCGCGACTCGGGCCGCGTCAGCTACCTGCGGTTGCAACACGACATCGCCGGCAAGGACGCTCCAGTACCGGGAAACGTGCAGGAGTGCAGCAACGATGTCGCGCGCGGTGTTCCGCGAATCGTCAGGTCCGCCACGCCCGAGAATGGACGCGAGCTCGTCAACCACCGAGCGAACTGTCCCGTCAAGGGTGCGTGCAGCGGGCGACGAATCGAGGGACTTACTCACCGAGCCTGTCCTCCGCATCAGCGTTCCGGAGCGCTTCGACGAGCGGGTCGATTTCGCCGCTCATCACTTTGGAGAGCTCGTGCATCGTGAACCCGATGCGATGGTCGGTCACTCGATTTTGCGGGAAATTGTAGGTGCGTATCTTTGCCGAGCGGTCGCCGGTGCCGACCTGCGTTTTCCTCATGCGCGACCGCTCCGCCTCCTGCTTCGCGATCGTGGCGTCGAGCAGGCGTGCCCGCAGCACTTCCATTCCCTTGAGCTTGTTCTGGAGCTGGGACTTCTGGTCCTGCTGGCTGACGACGATGCCGCTCGGTATGTGCGTGATTCGGACGGCCGAGTCCGTCGTGTTGACACTCTGCCCGCCTGGGCCTGAAGATCGGAAGACGTCGATCCGGAGGTCCTTGTCCTCGATCTTGATGTCTATCTCCTCCGCTTCGGGAAGGACGGCGACGGTGGCGGCGGATGTATGGATGCGCCCCTGATTCTCGGTGACCGGAACACGCTGCACGCGATGCACGCCGGATTCCCAGCGCATCGTTCCGAAGACTCCTTCGCCTTTCACCTTGAAGATGACTTCCTTGATCCCGTCGAGGGCGCCCTCGGACAGCGACATTATCTCGACCTTCCAGCCACGACGCTCCGCGAAGCGGGTGTAGAGGCGGAACAGATCGGCGGCGAAGATCGCGGCCTCATCTCCGCCGGTTCCGCCGCGGATTTCGACGATCGCCGGCCGATCGTCGAGCGGATCGTGCGGAATGAGGGCCGGCTTGATTCGCTGCTCGAGCTCGGCGATCGAGGTTTCGAGATGCGTCTGTTCGTCACGCGCGACGGCGGCCATCTCGGGGTCATCGATCGCAACGAGCTCGCGGACTTCCGCGAGCTCGTCGTAGTACTTCTGCAGCTTTTTTGCCATCTCAACGAGTGGATTGAGATGGCGAAGCTCGCGTCCCAGCGCTGCCATGCGCTGAGCGTCTCTTACCGTCTTCGGATCGGAAAGCTGTCGCTCGACTTCGCCGGCCCGTTCAACAGCCTCGGCGAGGCGATCGCGGAGACTCAGCTGTTCGTCGAGGCCGGAGCGGCCGGAGCGGCCGGAGCGGCCGGAGCGGCACTCGAGGCCTGGCCCTTGGAGTACTTCTGACGGAAGCGCTCGACCCTGCCGGCGGTATCAACGAGCTTCTGTTTGCCGGTGAAAAACGGGTGGCACTGGGCGCAGATGTCGGTGTGAATCTCGGCTTGCGTGGAGCGGGTTTTATAGGTGTTGCCGCACGCGCACTTGACGGTCGCGGTTGCGTACATCGGATGGATATCGGCTTTCATCGGAGTCTCTTGTTGACTTTTTGTACAGCTTTGAAATATCGCGAAAGCGACCCAGTTTTACAAGCGAAGGCAGGCAGTTCAGTGTAGCATTGAAATAGAAATGTCCGCTTTGGTTGAAATAGAAATGTCCGCCTTCGGGCTACCTTCGAGCCGACCTGATTTGGCCGAGGGAGGAGATGCTGACATTGAGCCTTCGACAGCGCGATCGCCTGGCAGTGTTGCGGCGGCCAGCGGCGCTCAGAGCCCCGGCAGGAAGGGAAGCCGCTCAAAGAACGAGCCGAACTCCTGAGCTCAGTGGAGAGGGTAGTCTTCAACGCTCGAAGACTACCCTTCCCCCGACAACAGTCATCAGAACCTTGACGTCGCGAATCGCCTCCCGGGCGATTCGCGTAACGTCGTTGTCGAGTAGAACGAAGTCGGCGAGCTTGCCGCGCTCGATCGACCCCTTTTTGTCCTCGTCGAAGGAGGCAAATGCCGCGTTCACGGTATAGGCCCGCAACGCATCCTCAACGTCGATCTTCTGCTCCGGAATCCATCCGTTGGGATTCCGGTCGTCGAGCGTTCGCCTGGTGACAGCCGCGTAAATCCCTTCCAGCGGAGTCGGCGGAGCGACGAACCAGTCGCTTCCAAAAACGAGCCGGGCGCCGGCCTCACGCAGCGAGCGGAACGCATACGTCGTCTTGGCCCGCTCGCGACCGATCACTCCCTCCGCCCACCTGCCGTCGTCTATAGCATGATAGGGCTGCATGCTCGGAATCACTCCGAGAGTGGCGAAGCGCGGGATGTCAGGAGGCGCTATGTGCTGCGCATGCTCGATCCTGAAGCGCCTGTCGCGAGGACCATTCTCCCGCGCAATCCGCTCGAAGATGCCGAGCTGCAGATTGATCGCCCGGTCGCCGATAGCGTGCACCATTACCTGCAGACCGGCACGATCGGCGTCCCTGATCCGCCCGTAGAGAGTCTCCGGATCCTCTACGAGCAGCCCCGAATCTGCCGGCGAGTCGGTGAACGGGGAGAACATTGCCGCGGTGTGCGAGCCAAGTGAGCCGTCGATGAACGCTTTGAGACCGCCGATTCTCACCCAGTCGTCGCCTTTCCCTCGGGCCGCGACGGTGTCACGCAGCTGCTCCCATTCACCGAGCTGAGCGATCGAGTAGATGCGAGTGATCAAGCGGGCCGAGCGATGCGCGCGCTCGATCGTCGCAAGACTTTCGATGGTTCCCATGTTGTGCACCGACGTCACTCCGCGTTCGGCGACGTACCTCATCGCGGCGTCGAGAGCACGATCGCTCAGCTCGGGGCCAGCCGGTGGCTCAACGCGGTCGACAAGTGATCGCGCGTTGTCCTTCAGGATCCCTGTTGGACTTCCGGACGCGTCGCGGACAATCGTGCCGCCTGCGACATCGGCTGTGGAAGCGTTGATCTTTGCCAGCGCGAGCGCCGCGGTATTGGCCAGCGCCATGTGGCCGTCGAGGCGCGATACCCACACCGGGTTGTTTGGGGTGACCGAATCGATCCAGTCGCGACGAGGGAGCTCCCCTCCCCAGTTCTGGTGGTCCCAGTCGCCACCAGTGATCCAGGCACCGGCCGGTATGGTAGCGGCGAACGCTTTGATGCGAGCGATGAAGTCAGCCGGAGTGCGTGCGTCGCGCAGCTGAACGGAGGAGAGACGAAATCCGCCGGTGATGAAATGGACATGCGAATCGATGAATCCCGGCGTCACCATTCCGCCCCTGGCATCGATCAGTCTCGCAGAAGGCGCAGCTCGCGCGAGCTTGGCGACTTCGGCACTCGAGCCCACCGCGACTATCCTTTCGCCGGAAACCGCGAGCGCAGTTACCCATGGCTGTGTCGGGTTCCCGGTCCAGATGCGCGCGTTCACAACTGCGAGCGTGAGTGGCGAGGTCGGTGTCATGCGCGGAGTGCAGCCGGTGAGAAATGCAACGGCAAGCGATAGAGCAAAGGCACGAATGGTCGTCAACTCGCAGCGACTGCTGAACGCCGACGGCGGAACCGCGCCGGCACTATATCTCCGCCTGCGAGTGCCAGCGCCAGGCCGAGGTGAGTTGGGAGCAGCAAGGCAATAATCTCATGATTCTCCTGATAGAAGCCCGGTAGGATCTTCATGACGAGGCCGATACCGGAGAGCGCCACAATGATCCATGCCAGCTGGAGTGTACGCCTCCCAACCAGCGGCGAATTTGCGTCCCTTCGCGCCCCCGATCGCAGATGCGCGAGAATCATGACCGCGAGAATCAGTGAAAGAGGCGTTGCCTGAAGGACATTTTCGTTCCGATAGCTGTGGACGTGATTCGTCAGCGTCCACAAAGCGATGAGGCCGGTGCCCGCGATGCCGATGGCGAAACTTGCGATGCCAGCTACAAGCAGGAACACCGGACGCAGCGCGCCGGCTCTAGCCCTTGCCGCTTGAGCCAGCCCCGTGAGTATCGCGAACAGCAGGCAGGCCATTGGTAAAAAGTCCACGGCCGATCGCCCGGCGCCCCTTGGCTCGGGCTCACGCGTCGCCGCGAACAGCGTGTCTTCGCTCAAGATCAAATGGACGAGCTTACCCGTTCCATCGCGCACCTCGGCGTCGCGGAGCATCTCGCTGAGCCGGCCAGGGAGGAACGCGAGCTCCCAGCCCGTGACACGGCGATCCACGGGCTGACCAAGCCCCAGCATCGTACCCGTGTACACGGGAATGTCGCTCTCCATCAGCCGTCGAGTCTCATACCGATAGGTAAAGCCGCTCAGTCCTGTCTCCATTTGAGGCCTGAGTGCTCCGCCCAGGGCGAGGTCGATCACGTCGCGAACACGCGTCGAACAGTTGTCGAGGTAATAGTCGTAGCTGTAGAAGCGATTCTCCGGCAGAGCGTTCCATTCGACGAACCGCGCGAGCGCCGTTCGCTGAGCCGGCGTGAGATTCAGCTCCTGGGCAATCACCCACCGGTTCGACCGTCGGTAGAAATCGACCGTACTCTCGAGGTCCATGCCGCCCATCCAGTACCGCATGTCGCCCCTCAGGAATCGCGACATGAAATCGGAAGCTGCGAAATCGAACAGACCCCAGTTGTAGGCGACGTCGGTGTTCTTCGCCTTGTCGTGAATCCAGATCGCGTTGTGTCCGAATTTTTCCCAGATAGCGTCGCCCGGCCCCATCGTCATCAGATAGATCGTCAGCTGGGAGCCGGGCACCTGAGCGTCGGACCCCGCCGCCGCACGCGGAGGGGGCTCGGCCGGCTGGGCAACTGCATTGTCGCCAGCCACACTCACGAGGAAGACCGCGACTAACGCGGAAAGACTGTAACGACTGGCTACGGTGAGAGCTCGGGCCAGCGGGTTCGGCGCGAGCCTCAAAGCGCGATCTCGCGGCCCTCTTCGGCGGACCGGTAAATCGCGTCCACCACTTGCATCACTTTCAGCTGATCAGTTGGCGGCTCGTAAGCGGCCTCCTCGCGGAGCATGGCGACGAAGTGCGCCAGCTCGGCGCGGTACGACTGCAGGAATACGCTCTCCCGCGCCGCCGCACCCGTGGGAGAGACGTTCGTGGGTCTGCCGTTGAGCTCCTTCACGACTCTCAGCGGCGCCAGCCGGGCGCTGCCGCGACTCGAGAGCACTTCGAACCACCACCGCTCCTCCTGTCCCACGTACGCCCAGGAAATATCGAACGAGTAGTTGATTCCGCCGGCGCATTGAAGGTGGACGAGCATGGTGTCCTCCACCGCACCGGGTCGTGGCCTGTCCATGTGAGCCGACACCCGGACGGGATCCGGGAAATCAGTGAGCCACAGGGCAAGATCGAGAAGCGGATACCCGTGCTCGAAGAACGCGCCTCCACCAGCTTCGGCTTTTCGAAATCGCCAACCCTGTTTGCCCGCGCTGAACTGGTACTGGCCCGCGCGCATGCCGACAATCCGCCCAAGCTCGCCTCCCTGCAGAAAGCGGTTGAGCTGCTGAACGTCGCTGCGAAAGCGATGGTTGTTTCCGACCACGACCATTCTCCCTGCCTTCTCCGCCGATGCAAGAATGCGGTTCACTCCGGCGGTGGTGAGCGACAGCGGCCGCTCGCACAACACATGGACCTTCGACTGAAGCGCGCGGAGAACGTGCGGCTCATGCAGATGGTTGGGGGTCGCGACAATCACGGCGTCAAGCCTGTCGTACTCCAGCAGCTCGTCGATGTCCGTGAAAACGTCGGGAACACCCAGTCGCTGCGCGAGAGCGCCTGCTTTAGGCCCGTCGTTATCGCAGATCGCGACGAGCGTCGCACCCTTGATCTTCGCCAGCACGGGCAAATGCGCGAGCTGTGCAATCGCGCCTGCACCAACCAGCGCGATTCTGAGGTCGGGCGGCTGAAACCGCTCGGTCTCGAGCGCCGGCTCGCCGCGCGACGGAGTCCTGGTGCGGCTACCCGTCAATCGATAGGTCCCACTGTGGTGCCCGGGTAATAGGTGGTGAGAATCGTCTTGTAGTCCTGGCCTGCGCGCGCCCGGCCAATTGCGCCCCACTGACACATGCCAATCCCGTGTCCATAGCCGCCTCCCTTGACCGTCAGCGTGCCGACTTCACCGTTGGGACCGGGAGTGACTTCCGCCGTGAAATATGTGTTGTTCAAAATCGTTCCGCTGGGCGATCGAAGAACAAACCTCACGTCGTCTCCGCGAATCAGATAATTGCCGCGGCTCGTCTGAAATGTCACGGCGCTCACGCGGTCCGACGGCGTGCGGCCCTCGATGCGCACGCCCGTGATCGACCCGATGCTGCCCGAAGGGACGCCCGTGCTGTACTGCGCGAGATACTTCTCGACAGTTGCTTTGAGTTCGGCCCGCTGGAAGATTGTCGTCCACCTGAAGCGCGGCGAAGGGTCGCAGTAGTAACCGTTGCTACCGGGGATGCGGTCGCTCACCGGGCGCAGATACGGCTGACTCGGCTTGCGCCACCACACCTCCTCGACCGACGCCGTGCTCCCGCCACATGTCGAGTGATAGGGCGTGTTGATGACTTTTCCGGCGTACCGCAACACCATGTCCTTGGTGGCTATGATGGCGTCGTCGGCCATCGGCTTCTCCGCATCCGCTCCGCCGTAAACCTGATCCTGTACCGTAGAGTACATGTCGAAAGCGCGACTCCCTGCTTCGGCGATATGGACATAGGAGTAGGTGCGAGCGGCCACGGCCTGCGCCTGCACGGAGGCTTCTTCCCCGGGCCGACGATTGCCAATCTCCAGGGGGACGACGCCACGAAGATAGGACTCCATGCCCAGGCGGTTGACTATCAGCATTCCGCTATCGGTCGCGAAAATGTGGATCTCACCGCGATACCGTTTGCCGTCGTACTTGAGGAGCGCCCCCGGCGTCATCGAGCGGAAGATGTACGGGCCGGAATAGCGCGTGGAAGCGATGGGGCCTTCGCCTCTCGTGTACGCGAGGCGCCCGCTCCGTATTTCGACCCTCACTTCATCGGTCGCTTTGCCCCGAAATATTCGCTGAACGGTGCTTCGATTGTACATCACCCACGCTCCGACGCCACCAATCCTTGCCTCGCGCGCCGAGGTGGCCAGGGCAATTCGAACCGGCTGATCGCGCTGGTCGCCGGCTACGGCTTCGTCGTCAGTTGAGCGTGGCAGCGACGCGCAAGCGACCGCGCCAAAAAAGAAAAGGATTCCCGCCCTGCGCATCGGACCTCCGCGTTCGAAGAAACCTGAATCCGCGAGCCTTTGCGCTTTTGAATGGCACATTCAGGGCCGCCGCTCAGCGGCCGAAACTTCCAATTGTCGCCTCCAGCACAGGAAGGGACAGGATGGCGGGTGAGGTTCTGCGGGCGCGGCGGGGTGGATCATCTGCAACACCGACGACGGAGCCACGGAAATCGTAATCCTCGACTACTTCCTGAATCGCGACGTCCACGAAGCTGCCAGGTTGGAGCGGTTCATCGAGGTGCGTAACGCCGTCGATGTCGTCGGCCTGCCAGGGAAGGCGCGCCTGCGAGCCGTCGGCGTTCTGCCGGTCGACAATAGCGCGGGCCACCGTGCCAAGACGAGTCTCGTATCGCTCCGAGGTTATGAACCGCTGCAGCTCGGACAGCCGCTCCAGTCTCTCGCGCTTGAGCGCGTCGGGCACGTCGTCCTCGAGCTCCGCCGCGCGCGTCCCTTCCTGCGGAGAGTATGTAAACGCGCCCACACGATCGAACGCGACTTCCTCGAGGAACTCGAGCAGCTCGTTGAAGTGCGCCTCGGTTTCTCCCGGGAATCCAACGATGCAGGTGGTACGAATCGCGACACCCGGCACCGCATCCCGAAATCTCGCAACCTTCTCTCGAATCGTCCGCTTTCGCTCCGGCCGCCGCATGCGTGCCAGCACTTCGTCGGCGGCGTGCTGCATGGGCATGTCGAGATATGGAAGAATTCTCGGCTCCCGCGCGACCACCTCCAGAAGCCGAGGCGTGATACCCGCGGAATAGAGGTAGAGCATTCTGATCCACGGTACCGACGTCTCCGCGACGAGCGACTCCAGCAACTCGGGAAGCCGTACGCCGGCGCGCAGATCGCGCCCGTAATGCGCGAGATCCTGAGCGACGAGATTGAGCTCGCGGGCGCCCTGCAACTCAAGCAGCTGCGCTTCGCGCACGATTTCACCACGCGCGAATGAGCGATGCCTTCCACGCATCAGGGGAATCGCGCAGAAGGCGCAGCCATGGTCGCACCCTTCGCTGATCTTCAGGTAGCGGACGTGCGGCAGATCACCCGTGTAGAGTCGTACGCCCGGGTGCAGCACGAATGGATCCGCCGCGCCGATGCCGCGGTCCGACAGCTCCTGCGCCAGTGAGCCCGCCTCGGACGCCCCGAGAAAGAGGTCCACCTCCGGGAGCGCATCGATCAGCTCCGCCTTGTGCCGCTCTACCATGCAGCCGACGGCGACCACCGCGCGACAGACGCCGTCGAACTTGTATCGTCCGGCCTCGACGAGCGCGTCGATGGATTCCTTCTTGGCGGCGTCAATAAAGCCGCATGTGTTGACGATTATCACTTCGGCTTCGGCGAGGTCGGGCGTGAATTCGCCGCCGTACCCGCTGAGATCTCCCAGATATCTCTCGGTGTCGACGGTGTTCTTGTCGCAGCCGAGCGTGACGAAGCCAACCTTCACTGGAGGCTTGCGGGCGATAGCAGCCGCGCGATCATTGTCGGCACGGCGGAGTCAGCGGTAGTTGCCGAACTTGAGCTGGACGCCGAAGTCTTTCTCGCGCAGAAGGGCCATGGCAGCCTGAAGGTCGTCCCTCGACGGGGACGTGACGCGCACCTGATCTCCCTGGATTGCCGCCTGCACCTTCTTGAGCTTGGCCTCCTTGATCGCCGCGGCGACTTTCTTTGCGGTGTCGCCGTCCAGGGCCATCTTGAGCTTTATCTGCTGGGTGACCTTGTCACCACCGGCGGGTTTCATATCGCCAACGTCGAGATTCTTCGTCGGTACGCCGCGCTTGATGAGTTTTGCCTGGAGCACGTCGAACAGCGCCTGCATCCGGAACTCGCTTTCCGCCGTGAGATTCAGCGCGCCCTCGGCGCGGCTGAATTCAATCGACGCAATCGAGCCCTTGAAGTCATAGCGTTGCGCGATCTCCTTCTGCGCCTGATTGACGGCGTTGTCGACCTCCTGGAGATCCACTCCGGTGGTGACGTCGAATGAGCTTTGCTGGGCCATGGTCCAATTTAACCCATCTGTGCGGCTAGGCATCTGTACACTTGCCACAGAATCACAGAAACACAGAAGCATGGGGGAACAGCTCGCGCGGTTACGGACTCTCGGCCCGAGGTGAGTTAATCAAAAAGAAGAGACCTTCAGCGTTGAAGGTCTCATTCGAGCGCGCGATGCCGTTCTGTGTTTCTGTGATTCTGTGGCTGGCTCACTGATGCCGCAAAGACACTATCCCAGGAACGACTCCAATGCCCGGCGGCGCGAGTTGTGTCTAAGTTTCAAGAGCGCCTTCTCCTTGATCTGCCTCACACGCTCGCGCGTGATCCCGAGAAGCGTGCCGATATCCTCGAGTGTCATTGGATCTTCTCCGTCGAGCCCGAAATAGAGGCGAAGGATCTTCGACTCGCGCTCCTTGAGGTTCGACAGCGATTCCTCGATTGCTTCCGAGAGCGCTTTCTCGAAGGTCTGCTCGTCGGGAGTGCGATTGGTGTTGTCAGGCAGATAATCCAGCAGACGGTTGTCTTCCCCCGGCGTCATCGGCGCGTCGAGAGAGAGATGCACCTGCGAGATCAGCATCGTCTTGGCGACTTCTTCCTCGGTGATGTCGAGGCCTTCGGCGATCTCGAGGTGGGTCGGCTGTCGCCCCAGCTCCTGCAGGAGCGTGCTCGCCCGCTTTCCAATGCGGTGCAGCGCACCGGCGCGGTTCAGCGGCACCCTGACAATGCGAGACTGCTCGGCAAGCGCCTGAAGAATGCTCTGTCGAATCCACCACACCGCGTACGAGATGAACTTGATGCCTTTCGTCTCGTCGAACTTGTGCGCCGCGCGGATCAAGCCGAGGTTGCCCTCGTTGATGAGGTCGGAGAGCGAGACTCCCTGATTCTGGTATTTCTTGGCGACCGATACGACGAAGCGCAGGTTCGATCGAACGAGCTTGTCGAGCGCTTCCTGATCGTTGAGACGGATTTTTTGCGCGAGGGTTACTTCTTCCTCGCGAGTGATCAGAGGATAGACACTGATGTCCCGAAGGTACTGGTCGAGCGAGCCTTCGTCGTACGTCGTTTTTCTGTTTACCGAAACCGCCATACCTGATGCTGCTCCTTCCTGCGACCGCGATATTATGGCGGACAACGGCCGCTATCGCGAGCCGGTGCCGCTACTGGATCATCTCCCCGAACCGCTTCCATCGAACTCGCGTGAGCCAGTCGAGCTTCACGCCTCCATCAGGGTCGTAGCTATAATAGACCACCATTGGTTGGCCGCGCACAAGTGAGTCCGCGACGAATCCCCAGTACCGGCTGTCGAGAGAGTTGTCCCGATTGTCACCGAGCACGAAGTAGTTCCTATCGGGGACGACCAGCGGACCCCAGTTGTTACGGGAAGGATGATATCCGGGGAGCGCGTCGAGCGAGCCGATGCTTATCGGTGTGCGCGGGCTCGCCGGCACCGGATGATTTGCACTGAGCAGATAACCCAGCTGCCAGTTGAATTCGTCATCGGAAACGTCGGAGCCAGGCGAGGTATGGGAGACGTATTCCTCGCGCTGCGGCACGCCGTTCCGAATCAGCATTCCATCCCGCATCTCGAGCGTGTCGCCGGCCAATCCGACGATTCGCTTCACGAAATTCTTGGTGCGGTCAACGGGCCACTGGAAGACTATGACGTCGCCGCGCTTCGGCGTGCGGATTCCGGGGAGCTTGACACCGGCGAACGGAACCTCGGCACCGTACACCAGCTTGTTCACGAGCAGAAAATCACCGACGAGGAGAGTGCCTTCCATGCTTCCGGTCGGAATCTTGAATGCCTCGACGAAGAATGAGCGGATGAGGAGGAAGAGGGCGAGCGCCATCACAACGGAGCGGAACCAGTCCCAGGCGAATCGAAGCCCGGACCGGCGTCTGCCGTTTGCCTTGTCGAGTGCGCTCGAGCGCCGTTCTTCACTCACCATCATTACCGCGCCGTCTCCGTGTTCGTCTGACCCAATCACAAGCCCCCTGCCCAGCGCTAATCCGGCGTACCAAGATAATTGTCGATCTGCGCCCGCTGTAACGTTCCAGAAAAATCCGCGTATCCGACCTTGGTCTCCGAGTAGAACTCATAGACCTCCCAGCCGCCCTCGCGATGCCCGTTGCCCGTCTGCTTTACACCGCCGAAGGGCATGTGTGCCTCCGCACCGATTGTCGGCGCGTTCACATAGGTGATTCCGTTGTCCAGCTCCGAGAACGCCCTGAAAGCAGCGTTCACATCCTTGGTGTAAATCGAGGACGAGAGCCCGTACCTCACGCCGTTGTTCACCGCGAACGCCTCTTCCACCGATGCAACCCGGAGGACGGACAGCACGGGACCGAAAATCTCCTCCTGCTCGACCGTCATTCCGGCCTCGACGTTCGCGAAGATAGTCGGCTGGAAGAAGTTGCCCTTTGACAACCCCGCACCCTCGGCCCGTCTACCGCCGCAGATGAGGTGGGCTCCTTCCTCGACGCCAATGTCTACATAACGCTCGACCTTTTCAACAGCGGATTCATTGATCAGTGGTCCAACGTCCGTTCCCGCTTTGCGGCCGTCGCCGAGCTTCAGCGCCTTCACCCGGTCAACCAGCAGCCCCAGGAACCGGTCGTGAATGCCCTTCTGTAAAATCAGACGACTGGTGGCGGTACAACGTTGCCCGGTTGTTCCGAATGCACCCCACAGCGCGCCTTCGAGGGCGAGCTCGAGATCGGCATCGTCGAGCACTATCTGGGCGTTCTTTCCGCCCATCTCGAGCGACAGCCGCTTGTGCATTCGTCCGCAAGTCTCGCCGATGAGTCTGCCCGTCTCGGTAGATCCGGTGAATGAGATGAGTGGAACGTCGGGATGATCGACTATTGCCGCTCCCGCTTCCTCACCTCTCCCATGCACAAGCTGGATCGCTTCCGGAGGCAGACCTGCCTCGAGGAGAATCTCCACCAGCAGCGTTCCGGTATGTGGAACGTCTTCGGCGGGCTTGAACACGCAGGCGTTACCGCAGAGGAGAGCCGGAAACATTTTCCAGGTGGGAATCGCCAGTGGAAAATTGAATGGGCAGATCAGGCCGGCCACGCCGATGGGTCGGCGGAAGCTCATCGCCCATTTGTTGCGCAGCTCACTGGGCGCGGTATGTCCGAAGAGCCGCCTGCCCTCGCTCGCGGCGTAGTAGGCGGTGTCGATGCCCTCCTGAACATCTCCGCGCGTCTCGGTGAGCGGCTTGCCCATCTCGCGCGTCATGGCGTCGGCGATCTCCTCCTTCCGGCGAACCAGAATGTCTCCAACGCGCCTGAGAACGTCTCCTCGCGCAGGAGCCGGCTCAGTCCGCCAGATGGCAAAGCCGCGCCTCGCACTTTCGACGGCGCGGCGGACGTCACTGGCGCCAGAGAGCGGGAACTCCCCAATCAGGTCGGTCGTATCGGCGGGGTTCCGGTTCTCGAACCAGGTGCCCGAATCAGACGCACACCATTCGCCGGCGATGAAATTGTTGAATCGTTTCATTGTAGGAAGAGTGTTACGAGTGCTCGCGTGTCAGTGCGTATCGCTCGATTTTCTTGTAGAGGTTCGACCGCGGCATCTCGACGGCGCGCGCGGTCTCGGAGACATTCCAGTCGAACTCGCGCAGCTTGCCGAGGAGGTACGCGCGCTCGGCCGCATCCTTGAACTCCTCGAATGTGCGGCACTGTGTGAGATTGCCAAGGCCCGTATCATCCGCTGCGCGCGCGCCGGCAAGCCGCTCTACGTCGCGCGCCGTGATCTCGGGGCCGCTGGCCAGTATCAAAAGTCGCTCGACGGTATTCCTCAGCTCGCGCACGTTGCCGGGCCAGTCGAACGATTTGAGCCGCTCCATCGCGCTCTCCCCCATTCTCCTCGGAACTATCCCTTCGCGCTCCGTCAGCACCGCGATGAAATAGGAAACCAGCGCCGGTATGTCTTCGCGGTGCTCGCGCAGCGGCGGAACATGAATCGGCACGACGTTCAGACGATAATACAGGTCCTCCCTGAATCGTCCAGCTGCAATCTCTGCCTCGACATTCTTGTTGGTCGCGGCGATCACACGCACGTCGACGGAAATCGACCGCGCGCCGCCGATGCGGGTGATGACGTTGTCCTGAAGGACACGCAGGACTTTCGCCTGCGCCGCGAGACTCATGTCGCCGATTTCGTCGAGGAAGAGCGTTCCACCGCTGGCCTGCTCGAATTTCCCGGCGCGATCCGCCGTCGCCCCGGTGAAGGAGCCCTTCATGTGGCCAAACAGCTCGCTCTCGATCAGCTCCCCGGGAATTGCCGCGCAGTTGACCTCGACAAAGGTCTTCCTTGCACGCGGAGAGTGTTTGTGGAGGGCGCGCGCCACCAGCTCCTTCCCCGTTCCGTTTTCGCCGGTAATGAGCACTCGCGCCGGCGTGGCGCCCACTTTCTTGATCTTGTCCACCAGCGCGCGCATCGCGCCCGACTCGCCGATTATCTCGTATGGCGCGGTGCTCACGTCGCGCAGCCTGGAATTCTCCTCTCGAAGATCGAGATGGGCGAGCGCGTTCCGCAGCATCACGAGAATCCTGTCGGTATCGAGCGGCTTCTCGAGAATCTCGTAGGCGCCGAGCTGCGTCGCTTCCACGGCTGTCCTGATAGTCGCGTGTCCGCTGATCATCACGACGAGGGCGCTCGGGTCGAGCTCGCGAATTCGCTTGAGCGCTTCGAGCCCGTCCATTCCGCCCATTTTGACATCCATGAAGACGAGGTCGGGCTTCCACTTCTGGTATTCGGCTATCCCGTCGGCTGCGTTGGAGACGGAGTGCACCTCGTAGCCCTCGTACTCGAGCAGCTGACCGAGGGCGGCACGAATGCCCTGCTCGTCGTCAACAACGAGAATGCGACGGCTCACTGAGCGTTTCTGTAGATCGTGATCCGCCCGTTCGAGATCCGGACGTCGGAGATGTAGTCGGGCAATGGCATCGGGAATCCGTTCTGCGCGACACCCGCCGGGA
Source organism: Gemmatimonadaceae bacterium (assembly GCA_035633115.1). Classification (NCBI taxonomy): domain Bacteria; kingdom Pseudomonadati; phylum Gemmatimonadota; class Gemmatimonadia; order Gemmatimonadales; family Gemmatimonadaceae; species Gemmatimonadaceae bacterium. The sequence continues at coordinate 134,888 of DASQFN010000106.1, forward strand.
TGTCGCCGCGCCGGATCTCAGAGACAAGGGTCGGTACGAGAGCCGAAGGCACCTCGAGCTTCCCGAGCTTTACGTCCTGAACGAGGAACTGTCCAAGTCCCGGTCGTATGACGTTGATGGTTCCGCCAAGCTGCACCGAGTCTCGATCGGTGAGAAAATTGGCGAGTGGACCAAGCACCTTCTTGCCGCCGAGCTCGTTCAGGGCGACGTTGGCCTTTACGTAGAGCCGGTCGCCAATGATCGCAGACTGGATGCTCTGCGCGGAAGGAGGCAGCTGCTGCTTCGCTGCGGCAAGAAAGATGTAAGAAGCCGCCTCGCTGGCTGTCAGGCTGGCGAATACCGGCCCGGAGCGCTGAGCAAGAGAGTTGACTGCCCGCTGGCCCCGCTCGGCGTTGGGCTGCGAGAGCGGCTCCCAGCCACGAACGGTGGTGACTGCGTTGGACCCGGCGCGCCGCGACGGCTCGACACGAGCGTACCAGTACCAGATTCCTGCGCCCAGCAGGAGAATAGCGAGACAGCCGAGTCTTCGGATGCAGCCAAACATGTGTCAGATCCGCGCGCGGGTGATGAACATCGGCGAGGCGGAATATCCGCGGTAGCCGGCCCGAAGCATAGTACCCGGACGGCCCGATTGTGGGCAAACGGCGCGCCGCGCTGCATCGCGTGTGCCACATGATTTCCTTCTTCGGCGATGGCTGAGACGGCACTTCCCCGCAAGACTTTCTTCAGCGGAATGTCCGAACGCCGGCTGCGCTCGAGCTGGCTCCAGCGTGACGACGCCGGGACCTGATGCTTGGCGACGACCCCGCGAACATTCGCGTGACCTTGCTCAACACCCAGCATCAGAAGGTGTCGTCATCGCGTTTCCTGAGCGCTGTCGGAGACGCCCGCTTCATTCCGCAGTTCGCTACAGGAAGCTTCGACGTCGTGTTCTCGAGCTCGGTCATCGAGCATGTCGGCGACTATGCTACCCAGCGGCGGATGGCCGACGAGATTCAACGGGTCGGCAAACGGTACTTCGTGCAGACGCCGAACAAGCGCTTTCCCCTCGAGCCGCACTTTCTTTTTCCGTGGTTCCAATACCTCCCGCTCGGTGCGCTCATGGATGGTGAATCATTTCGACGTCGGCTGGTACAGGCGAATCGCTGACCCCTCCGCAGCGCGGGCAGAGGTCGAGTCCATTCAGCTGCTCACCCGCCGGAGGTTCAGCTCTCTTTTCCTGGCGTCCGCATTCACGAGGAGAAAATCGCCGGGTTGACCAAATCCTTTGTCGCTATCGGCGGATGGGATGCCTGACCTTCTCATTCGGATCAGGAAAAACAAGGACGGCTCAGCTTCTCTCGCGTGCGTTCGCGCCGATGGATCGACTACATGGGAGCGCCAGGACGGACAGCTCGGTGCCGACGTTCTTGCGAGGTGGTTGGCTCTCGAGCCGGGCGAGACGCTCGTGCTGCCATTTGACCGCGGTTGATCGCGTTGCCGGATTGATTCTGGTCGGCTAGTGCGCGGTTGCCTGTCGATACCGCAAGGCCTCCGCTATGTGCGCTGTCACAACCGAAGCCGAGTCGTCGAGATCGGCAATCGTCCGCGCAACTTTGAGAACGCGATGGTATCCGCGCGCCGAAAGTGCGAGCTCATTCGCTGCACGCTGGAGCAGCAATCGAGCGCGAGGTGCGACGCGGCCGCGACCATCGATCCATCGCCCGGGGGCGTGAGCGTTGCAGCCGACGCCCTCGACTGCCGCATATCGCGCGCGCTGGCGAGCTCTCGCGCCGGATACTCTCGTACGAATGTCGACTGACGACTCGCCTCCTTTCTTCGCCGACAGATCGCCGAGTGCGACTCGCCCCACCATGACGTGCATATCGATTCTGTCTGCAAGCGGTCCGGAAATTCTCTTCGCGTAGTGCTGAACGTCCTTACTTGAACAGATGCATGCGGATGTTCCATCGCCGAGCCGGCCGCACGGGCACCCTTGCGTTGCCCTACTACGGGTGGCGCCTCACGGCGTCAAAGCCAAAGCCGGGTTACCCCAATGAGCTCAAGCATTTAGGGGACCATATCCGCAAGCGGCGGATTGACCTCGGACTCAATCGGAAGGAGTTGGCGCGAAAGCTCGGAACCAACGGCTGGACAATGAAGCATTGGGAAGAACAGCTGAAATCGCGAATAGGGATCAGATTCTATCCGGCCATCCTCGCGTTCCTTGGCTATAACCCGCTGCCGGAGCCCAAGACGCCCGGGGAGGAGATGCGACGGAAGAGACGTTCTCTCGGGCTATCCCAGAGAAGGCTTGCTGCGTTGACTAATACCGACGAAGGTACTGTAGCGCGGCTTGAGAGAGACACACGCGGAATGGCCCGACAATCTCGCGAAAAGGTCACCGCGTATTTCGACGCGACATGCGAAAGAGAGCAACGTCCAAACCACTCTTGTTCGTCGAAGCATAGCAAGACGCCCTGAGGCGTGCTCAGTGATTTGATACGCTTCGCCGGCAATTAAACGTCGTGCTATTGTGAGGCGCGGCTTCCTGTCCGCACGTCCGATACTCATTCGGATTTCCGGCAGTAATGGCCTTGACGGGTATAGAGACAGGGTCGACAAGGACTTCCTCCCCAGGACCGGTCCGACGTGGCGATTCTCAAGGCGTTAAAGGGCATGAGGTATTTTTCCAGTAGGCGGCCCGCACCCTTCGTCATACTTTAGTAGCCGATGAATTCCCCCGGCCGTAAGTGATCGTGATGTCCGTGAAGGCGACGGTCTGACTGACGCTGCCGCGCTGGCTGAACGGGAATCCTTGTGCATGGCTGGTGCTCGCATTCGTGAGTGCAAGCGCCACTGCAAATGCATTGAAGCGAAGTTGATACCGGTGCACGCATCCCTCTCCGTTTTCAAGGTTGATGAAGGAGGCCCTGGATAGAGTTGAACTACCGACCTCACGCTTATCAGGCGTGATTCGGGGGGACGGGTTCCGGCTATCGGCCCGACGCGGCAACCGGCACCATGAGGTGCTCATACGGGGTTCCTGGCCACATGACGAACGGCTGCCCCGGATTGGTCGGCTCGCGCGGGTACCCTTGGAGCATCCCGCGCGTGTTCAAGATCATCAGCGCCGGTCCAGTCTGGACGCCCGGTGTAGCCGGCACTGGTGCGGCATGAGGATCGACATTGCTTTGCGTCCAGCTGCCCTGGAGCATGTACGCGACCCCGATCGGAAGATTGGGAGCGGGACTCTGCTTCGTCATCCACGCCTGTGCCCACGCAAGGCCTGACTGGTCGAAGCACATTGGTACGTTGCCGGGGGTGGTGGGATCGTCTGGGAAGCAGGTGAATTCACCCGAACCCTTGCGCACGGTCCGCATCTGTCCTTTGCTGTCGAACGCAATCACTGTCGCGTTGGGCGCAATCGCTTCGGGGGCCGCGGAGGTCGCATTGGCAATGAGAGCGCCATCGCCTCCCGATACATCGATCGGCTTGCCAGAGGCGACTTGTGCGCTTGGCGCACAGGCGCCGAGCGAGACGAGCAGGACAGAGAGAGCGCGTAGTGCGGTCGACCGGAACATGGGACCTCCTCAACGGGAATAGGAGACAAGCGGGTCAAGCGACACCGACATTCCGCGTAGACCTCATCATCGCCGCGATGCAGACTCGGTGTTCACACTTGGAGCAATTCGCGTTCCGGCCTCTGAGTCGGAGGCCTAGGCGGGGAGACGGTGGAGCTCGAGGTCAATCGCGAGTCGCTGCCAAGAATTAGGAACGCGCCTGCCTGTATCTCAGTGCCTCGGCCACGTGTACTTCAGCTACAGAGTCGGATTCGTCGAGATCGGCGATGGTGCGTGCCACCTTGAGCACCCGATGGTAGCCGCGCGCTGACAGTGCGAGCCCCTCTGCCGCGCGATGAAGCAAGCATCTGGCGTCTGACGTCACGCCTCCGTACGCATCGATCCATCGGCCGGCGGCGTGCGCGTTGCACGCTACTCCCTGCATGCGCGCGTAACGGGCATTCTGGCGCACGCGAGCAATGCAAACGCGCCGACGAATTTCGGTTGACGATTCCTCGTTGCCCACCGCTGAAAGATCTGTAAGCGCTACGCGACCGACTGTAACGTGCATGTCGATCCTGTCGGCGAGTGGCCCCGACATTCTCTTCGCGTATCGCTCCACTTCCGTTGTCGAGCAGGAGCAGGTTCCGGTCGAGTCACCCAGTCGCCCGCACTGGCAGGGGTTCGTTGCGCCGACGAGCGTGAACATCGCCGGGAATGCAACGGACATGGCGGCGCGAGAGATCACGACACGTCCATCCTCCATCGGCTGCCGGAGACCCTCGAGTACGGAGCGCGGAAACTCGAGCATCTCGTCGAGAAACAGCACGCCGTGATGCGCAAGACTTACCTCGCCCGGCCGGGGCGTGCTTCCGCCGCCGATCAGTCCCGCGGATGAGATGGAATGGTGCGGCGCGCGAAACGGCCGCGGGCAGATTGCCGGCACATCGCCCGGCAGAATTCCGGCGACGGATTGAATCGCGATCACCTCGAGCGATTCGACCTCGCTTAGCCCCGGAAGAATGCCGGGGAGGCGTCTCGCGAGCATCGTCTTCCCCGCTCCGGGCGGGCCGGTCATACAAAGGTTGTGTCCACCTGCTGCGGCAACCTCGAGAGCCCGCTTTGCGGTCTGTTGCCCTACCACGTCGGCAAAGTCGAGAAGTGATTCCTGGCGTGGCTCCGGTGCTGTCCCGTTTCTCGCACAGGAGAGTGAGCCACTTCTGAGCTCGCTTGCCAGCGATCGGAGATTTTCAGGAGCGGCAAGGCGCAGCGTAGTAACGCGAGCCGCTTCGCCGACGTTCGCCAGCGGCAGAACGAGTTCAGCCGAACCCGATCGCACTGCCGTTCGCCTCGCGATTGGCAAGGCACCGCGGATGCTCCGAACCGAGCCGTCGAGCCCGAGCTCACCGACGAACACACGACCTTCGACAGCGTGCGGCGGAAGTTGCCCTGTCGCGACGAGGATTCCAAGCGCGATCGGAAGATCGAATGCAGTCCCGTCCTTCCTGACATCGGCAGGAGCGAGGTTGATGGTGATTCGCCGTGGCGGAAGCGCGAACCCGGAATTGACGAGCGCGGATCCCACCCGTTCGCGACTTTCCTTAACGGCGCCGAGTGGCAGTCCGACAATAGTCCACTGAGGCAAGCCTTGGGTCGCGTCTACCTCGACGGTGACGTCATACGCGTCGATGCCGAGCACGGCTGCGCTCCGGATTGCGGCCAGCATACAGGCACGCTATTGCTCCCGAGCTGCAACGGCGGAATCATTCCAATTCGCGGGTGTGCAGCGGATTGCCGCGGAGTCGAGTTGCGCCAGTCCGGATCGTATCGCCAGGGGACGCGTTAGAGGAGCAGCATGTCGGCAGTGAGGCTCAACCGTACGGCGACACTGATTCTACTGTCACCAGTGGCGCTCGCCGCACAAAACTCCGCTGTCATCAGCGGCACAGTGGTCGGAGGGATCGGCCAACAACCCCTCCCATACAGCACCGTCTCGCTCGAGGGAATTACACAAAAGCGGCTGACCAGTCCCGAGGGGCGTTTCTCATTCAGAGTCGACTCCGCCGGGAAGTATCACCTCCGAATTCGACAGCTCGGATTCGCACCGCTCGATACAGTCATAGAATTCAATGGAACTAACCTGGCACTCACTCTCGTGCTCCGCCCCGTCGCATTCAAGCTGGCGGACGTCAGGACCGTTGGAAAAACGCCGTGCGGGCGACAGATCGATCGCGATGCATTCGCCTCAGGCATCCTCGACGAGGTGAAGAAGAACGCTGAAAGGGAGCTGGTGCTCCGCAACCAGTACCCGTTCCGCTACTCGCTGGCGGTCGCGCGCGGAGCGCGCCGCGACACAGTCTATCTCTCCAGCGCGACGAACGACCGCTACCAGCCGGGCAAACTTACCCGGCCGAGCGGCCTCGGTAATCCAAACGACATGGAAATGCGAGTCCCACAGCTCACGGATCTTGCTGATTCCGTTTTCCTCCGGGAGCACTGCTTCTCCTACGGCGGAACCGGGAAACTGGGCAAACAGTCAGTTTTCAGACTCCACTTTACTCCAGCCAGAAGTGTGAGGACGCCCGACGTCCAGGGAACGATCTCCATCGACACCACTGATTACACGGTGAAGGAAGCAGTTTTCCGGATGACGAATCCCGAGCTTCTCAATCCTCCGATACTCGGCCTCGAGGTGCGAACGACCTACAAGGAGATCGTCCCCGGACTCACTCTGTTCGATCGCATCCGTTCGGAGCAGCCTCTTCCAAAAAAAGGACAGTACGACCCGTCCCGGCTGGCCATCGAGGAGCAGCAGCTGATTCGACTCGAGTTTGTCAGGGACACGCCCACCGGCATCTCGGAATTCGCGATGCCGTTGCTGAGCCCGGGGAAGGGTCGCTGATCGGCAGGCGCTGCGGCCGCCTTCTTAGCTTACGACGGCAGCCTCTCCTGTCTCCGCCAGCGGAACCGTAAAGAAGAAGCTGCTCCCCGCTCCGACCTGGCTCTCGACCCAGATTCGCCCGCCGTGGGCCTCGACGATCCCCTTCGCGATTGCCAGTCCGAGCCCGATGCCGCGCCGGTCAGTCGACTTCCCCTGCCAGAAACGGCCGAAGATGTGTGGCAGAGCGTCGGACGGTATTCCAGGACCGTTGTCGGCAACGACGAAACACGCTTCTCGCTCGGCCGCCGTCGCGCGCAGGATGATCTCGCCTCCCGCAGGTGTAAACTTGATCGCGTTTCCGACGAGATTCGACAGTACCTGCTGAATCCGCGGCGGATCCACCCTGATCGGCGGCAGATCGGGTGACACCTCGCTCTCCAATCTGAGAGAGCTCGCAACCGCAATCGGACGCAGAATCTCGAGTGCCTCGCTGACCACCGACGTTGCGTCGGTCGAGCGTTTCTCCAATCCGAGATTGCCGCTTTCGATTCGCTTCACCTCGAGAAGATCCTGAATCAGCCGATTCATCCTGTCTGCGGCGCGCTGCACGATCGCGACCTGGCGATGCTCAGTCGGGTGCTCGGTCTTCGAGACGATCTCCATCAGCAGCTGCGAGCTCATGAAGATGGTGTTGAGCGGATTTCTGAGATCGTGCGCCACGACTGCAAGCATGTCGTCGCGCGCCTTGGTCGCGAGCTGCGCTTCATCGAACAGCCGTGCATTCTCGACCGCGAGTGCCGCTCTTCGCCCAAGCTCCTCTGCCAGCTTGACGTCCTCGGGAGTATAAATGTGATCGTCGCGCGAAGACACCAGCGTCAGCGCCCCGACGATCTTTCCCGAAGCGATCAACGGCACGGTGATCAGTGATTTCGGCTCGAGGCTCCGGAGCAGCTGATACTGCTCCTCGTTGTTCATGGCGGCGCGCAGGCCTTCATCCGTCACGCGCGTGATGAGATCGCTCTCACCCTTGATGAGCGCCTTCATTACAGGATGGGTCGGTGAGACATCCTCCGGCCTGAACACGGTGAGCTTCGCGCGGAACTCCTCTTCCCGTTTGGGATCGGAATGGGCGAAGCCGAGTCGCATGAAGCCTTTCTCGCCTTCGACGACGTCAACCGCGCAGTAGTCCGCCATCGCCGGCACAGCCAGCCGCGCGAGCTGCGCGATGGTCGTGTGATAGTCGAACGACATACTGAGCACCCGGCTCGCCTCGGCGAGAAACGCGGCGCGCTTCTCCGAGCTTTGCGCCACCGCTCTCGCTTCCTGCTCGCGAATCAGCTCGATCTCCTGCTTTTGCAGTCGCTTTCTCTCGGTGATGTCGCGAATTGCCGCCACGCGCATCGTACTCGAGCCGAAGGGGACCGTGCGCGCGGTTATCTCGACGTCGATGCGCGATCCGTCCTTTCTGAGGCCAACGATCTCATACGGCGGAGAGCTTCGCATTCCCATTTCCTTCGTGAGCTTCTCGGTCAGCATCTCTCTCAGCTCAGGAACGCAGAGCAGGTCCACCGCATTTGCTCCGATGATCTCGGAGAGGTCGTAGCCGAACATGCGCGCGAGGCTCGGGTTCGCATCCGTGATCACTCCGTCCCGGTGAATGAGGATTCCCTCGACGGTCGCCTCGGCCAGACCGCGGAAGCGGTCCTCGCTCTCGCGAATCGCTTCCTCTGCCTTCTTGCGCGCCGTGATGTCGCGAATGAAACCCGTGAAGACCGGGGGGCCGTCCAGCGGGATGCGCGTGATCGCCAGCTCGACAGGAAAACGGGTCCCGTCGGAGCGCTGCGCCCACGTCTCGACGCGATGGTTGAGCATTCTCGATTCAGCAGTCGTAGTGAACCTCGCGACACCCGCCTCGTGCGCGCCGCGCAGATCGGGTGGAATGATCAGCTCGGCGAGCGATTTGCCGATCGCGTCTTCGCTCTTGTAGCCGAACGTGCGCTCAGCGGCGCGATTGAAGTGGGTGATGATGCCCTTGTGGTTCATCGAGATGATCGAGTCCAGAGCGGCGTCCACAATTGCTTCCTGCCTCACCTCACTCTGACTTCCTCGCTCTTCGAATCGCTTGCGGTCGAGATAAAGTCCGAGCTCACTTCCAATCACGGTGATGGTGCGCAGCAGCTCGTCATCCGCCGGCTGAATGTCCGGGCTGAAAAACTCCATGACGCCGAGGACGGTGGGCCCGCTCTTCACCGGAAACGCGAACGCGCCGTGCATTCCCACGGTCGTCGCCAGAAGCGAGCGCGGAAAGCTCGAGTCGGTGTTCACGTCCTGAATCGTCGCTGGTGCGCCGGTAGCCCACACTTTTCCCGGCAGGCCGTGTCCCATCTTGAGCGGCACATCGGGCGCACGGCCGCGGAAACGATCGGTGCTGCGTGAAAGGCGTCTGCTTTCCACGCAAGTGAGCTGCTGCCCCGTCTTGTCCACGAGCCAGAGTGAGCCGGCGCTCCATCCGATGTTGCGGCAGATCGCCTCGATGATGCGGCGTGGCGCGTCGGCGGCGTCGGGGGAATCGCCAAGTATGCGAGCGACGGAGTACTGCGCCGCGAGCCGCTGCTCGGCGTACTTCCTCTCGGTGATGTCGTCGAGGAACGCGATGCAGTAACTCGGATTGCCGTTCGCATCACGGGCGACGTTCACCGTGAGCAGCGTCCAGACGACAACACCGTCCTTCCTTATGTAGCGCTTCTCGATCGAGTACCTGTCCAGCTGGCCGCCCCGAACCTTACGATCGAACTCGGCGCTTGCCTCACGATCGTTGGGGTGTGTAAGGCCCGAAAGGTTTCTCGCCAGCAGCTCTTCCCTGGAGAAGCCGACGATCTCGCACCAGCGCTGATTCATCCATACCCATTTGTCGTCGAGGGTCTGGTGTCCCACGCCGATGGCCGCCTGCTCCAGCGTGGCGCGAAAGCGCTCTTCAGTATCGGGCTTTGATCCCGAGCCGGCAGACGCAGAGAACGGTCGCACTGTGGCTATGAGGACGCGTTGAGGAGCGTTGAGAAAGAGCGCGGGCGCCGGAAGAAGACTGCGCGCGAGCACTCACATCGGGTGTTCGAGCTGAACAAAACAATTATGCGATGGTGGTTCTCGCCACCGCAAGGAAACCCTGCTCGCGAACAAAAAAAGCGGGACGTCCGAAGACGCCCCGCCTTTCCGTTCGAGGCCGGCCGCCGAGGCGACCGGCCCGAACCAGGTGCTCTTACTCCTCGCCGCCGGGTGGAACCACGATCGCGTCACTGCCGATCGTTACGATGACGAAGTCATCGCGGCGGTTGCGCTGCCAGCACTCCTCGTTGTGCTCGGTGCAGACAGGACGCTCCTCACCGTAGCTGACGAGGTCGAACCTGCCCGCGTCGACGCCATGCTCGACGAGGTACTTCTTCGCGGAGGCCGCACGACGCTGGCCGAGGGCCAGGTTGTACTCATCCGAGCCGCGCTCGTCGGCGTTGCCTTCGATGCGTATCCGCATTCCGGGGTTGGCCGTGAGCCACGGGATCTTGCGATCGAGTGTCGCAGCGGCGTCCGGACGGATATCAGACTTGTCGAAGTCGAAGTAGATCGGTGCCGTGATGGCTGTCGTGTCGACCACAGACACTGCAGGTGCTACGCAGGCCGGATCAGTCGCTGTGAGCGAGCCGAGACCCGGGTACGGGCACATTGCCGGTGCAACTGGCGGCGGAGGCGGCGGAAGCGGAGCGACGCAACGCGGATCCGAGGCAGGAATATTCTCGAGCCCAGCGTACGTGCACATGATTTCCGGACGCGCACCACCGATCAGCAGGCTGAGTCCAGCACGGCCGATCAGGTTGAGGTTCTCTGTATCCTTGTGCCAATCCGCAACTCCGTCAACACGGAGTGCAACGCGGTTTGCCACGCGGAAGCGAATGCCGGCGAGACCACTGACACCGTAGTTATACTGGAAAGCACGACCGACCGACGTGATGCGCGACTCGGCCGCGTAGTTCGACCGAACCGCGCCGAGGCCGATGATGAACTGGGCCGCGGACATGATCGGGATGTTGTAATTCATGCGCAACGCGAATGACGTGTAGCTGACGTCATCGTTGGCCCTGGTACTGAAGGGAACACCGTCACCGGATGAGCCCTCGTCCGTATCGACGTCGGTCTGGGTGTTCTGGCCTTCGCCCTCGAGCTCCCAGTGCGTATCCGTGAGGAAAACACCGACACGTCCGCCGAATCCGATGCCATCCTTCGGAGCGCCGGGTGCATTGTCATCGAACATTGTATACTGCACGAACGGGCCGATCTCCAAGGTTCCGGGGAGCGCCGGCTCGGGCATGTCGTCCCACGCCTGGTATGGCATGTAAGGGCCCGAGAAGCTCGTCATGCCACTGCCTCCGAAAAGCGAGCGGGGGTCAACGTGGAGCTCCAGTCCGGCTTGCGCACGCAGATTCGTGTGCGACTCGTAACCTGCGAGTCCGCGGCCGATGCTCGGCGATCCGTTGGGATGGTAGTCGACGATACCGTCGACTCGCAGCGCAACGATGCCGAACCCGAGGCTGAACCCGACGTTACCCTGAGCCCCGTAGTTGTAGCCACGGCTGTTCGACCGAATGTCGATCAGGTCCTGACCAGTGGGCTCATCCGGCTCGTAACCCGCGTATCCCGTGACCACGCCGCCGGCGCCGACATGGATCGAAGCGATGTTGGCGAGAGGGAAGCTGTAGCGAATTCTCGCTGAGAGCGGGCCGTGCCAGATGGATCCGGTCTGTCCGGCTCCCAACTGGTCGGGGCGGTTGTAGCTGTGCTCAGCCTCGAGATTCCAGTTCGGGGCGAAGAAAGCGCCGATTCGGCCACCTACTCCGATGGTTTCATCGAGCAACAACGCGTCATCGTACTTTGTCCACTGGCCAAAGCCGCCTATCAACAGCGTCCCCGGCGACTGTGCCGCGGCCGTTCCGCCGAAGAGCAAGGCCGTCATTGCGCAGACGGTCCAACGCCTTCTCAACATGGTGATTACCTCTTTGAATGGTGGATGCAGCAACTTCAACCGGGATAAGTGATCGCGTCTGCCGTTAGGCAGGATGCATGCCGGTAGAGCCCTCAACGCCACAGAAAAAGGCTCGCAACACCTTGTCCGGCAACATAGCAGGAAAATTCACTCGCGCTAGGCATATGTGTCACCAAACGACGATTCCGCGACAAGAGCCGAGACTTTGGCAAACATATGACCGCCAACGATTTGGATGATCCTGCGCACACTGTCCAACCGCGCCCGTTTCCGCTTGCAAGTTCAAAGCCACTATGCAGTGTTTGCGCACGGTAAAACCAAAACGGGTCAACGAGTTGCTGCGCGCGGTAACATACAAAGTCCAATTCAAAATGGAAGCTACCGCGTCCCGGTTTTTCGCCACCACGCACTCTCTCGCCTCAGCGAGATGCGAGCCGCTCGCCGCCATGCATCCTTCATCGCCGTTGCATCGGTGAATCGTTCATCAGGATCTGGCGACAGCGCCTTGCGCAGCCAGTTGCACACCGCTGTCGGGTACTGCGATAAATCGATCTTTCGCGCGAGCTGGCGCGCGACGATCTCCTGGGGATCGCCATCGCCGAACGGCGGCTCCCCCGTTAGCGCAAAAACGACGATGCCCGCGACCGCGTAAAGATCTGCCTGCGGCCCGTGTGGCTCACCAAGCAGCTGCTCCGGTGCAGCGAACGCAGGCGTGCCCGTGGCCCCAGCGACTTCTTCCCCCGTGACGTTGGCAATTCCGAAGTCGGTTATCCTCCAGCGGCGATGGCGATCGATGAGAATGTTCTCCGGCTTGAGATCGCGATGCACGATGCCCACCGCATGCGCGGCTGCGAGTCCCTCGAGGACTGTCTGAATCGGCTCCGCGATCTCCTTGAGAGTGCGCGGGCCCGACCGCGCGAGGAGACTCGCCACGGACCCCTCTTCGGCGAGCTCCATCGTGTACCAGGAAAGATCACCGCGGCTATCCCAGTCGTAGATCGGAACGATTGCCGGATGCGCCAGCTGCGCGGCGAGCTTCGCCTCACGCCAGAATGCAGCGACGGCGCGACCGTCGACCGAGATGTGCGGATGCAGCACCTTGAGCGCAACTTCTCTCTCCAGCGAGAGGTCTCTTGCGCGCCACACGCGCCCGAACGTTCCAGAGCCGAGATCGGAGAGCACCTCGTAGTCGTCGCCGAGCGCCCATCGTACGCGTGACTCGTGAGCCTGCTCCGTGGGCGGCGCTCCGCTTGTCTGCTCCGGCATGATGAAAGTGCTGCGGCTCACATAGCCTCGGTCGGCTACGCGAAGAAGCGCGGCAATCGAGTGAAATCTTTCTTCAGGATTGGGTAGCAGAGCGCGGTCGATCGCAGTCGCGACGCTCGCGGGACACTCGGGACGCAGCAGCAGCACTGGAGGAATGTCCACGCTCGGCGGATCCTCGCCGGTCAAGGCAGCGAAGCAGGTCGCGGCGAGCTGCCACTGGTCGCTCGCCGGTGTTGGAGCCCAGTTGCCGTCCGCCCATTCGGGTGGCGTTGCGGTAGTGCGTGTCGCTTCATCAACGGTGCGACGCTCCATCGGACTCAGGCCGGGAGGAATGTCATTTCGCGGAACGGCCCATTGCCACTCCAGCATCCAAAGCCTGCCGGTTGGCGTGACCCACACGGTTTCCCCGTCGAGCGCGCCGTGCGTCGTGCCGCTGTCGTGGAGATACGAGAGAGTGGACCCGGCGCCGCGCAACACCTGGAGCACATACGGAATTTGAGCAGTCCCGAGTCGCGAGAGATGCGCGCCGACGGATTCCCCGGTTATCCATCGCCGCAGGTAACCTGGGCCACGCCGCACCTCGGGTTGCAAAGTCCAGTAGTGATACGTCGTCGGGATCGACGGGTGGCTACGATGCGCGAGATGCTGCGCTTCGGAGTGAAGCCAGGCGGTGTGCGCCGGATTTGGTGCGGTAACGAGCGCGAGCGATCGCTCCATTCCGTCGATCAGCTCCTGGTAGTGCCGCTCGTGGCCCGCGAGTCCCTCGGACCCCCACTTCCAGCCGGGCGGGAGCTGCCAGCTGCTGATGTGCGGTGGAAGCACTCCTGTCTGGCGCATGCTTCCCGCGGGAGTGCGCCTTGGACTGCTCACGAGGTCGAGCGCAAGGTGAGAACGACCGACGCTCCTTTGCCTTCTTCGCTGGCGATCCGGATGGCGCCACCCCACGACTCGAGCAGTCGCCGGCTTATCGCGAGCCCGAGTCCGCTCCCTGTTGTGCGCGTTGAAAAATGCGGCTCGAAAACGCGCGGCAAATCGGCCTGGCCGATGCCGGCCCCGTCGTCCGAAATCTCGATTGATGCCGTGTCGGCGGCGCGGCTCAGCGTCACGTCGACATTTCGCGCGCGCGCCAGTCGCGCATTCTCGAAGAGATTCAGAAGAACGTCGCGCAGCTCGACGCTGCGCGCTTTGACGATCGCCGGCTCTTCCGCGCCGGAAAGATTCCAGGTGACGTCACCCACTCCCATTCGCTCGAGCGCCACGACATCACGTAATATCGCAGCAACGTCAATGCTCTCAGGCGGTGGCAGCTCAGACGCCGTCGTCCCATACCTGCTGAACGCGCGCGCAGTCTCGTCCAGGCGATCGATCTCGGAGAGAATTCTGGTGACGTTGTCTTCGAGCACGCGATCGAAATCGACGCGCGCATCCGCGCGCGCCCGACGCAAGTGCTGCACTCCGAGCCGAATTGGCGTCAGTGGATTCTTTATCTCGTGGGCGACCTGCCGGGCCATCTCGCCCCAGGCAAGCACGCGCTCGGCCCGCGCGACCTCGAAGCGGCTGAGCTCGAGATCGCGCGCCAGCCGCTTTGCCGCCACGCCGCTCAGCCACAACGCCGCGACGGCGCCCATCAGCGTCGCGAAGAGCACGAGGATCGTCAGATCACGGCGGCGGCGGTCGAGAGTGAGCTCGTCGCTGCGTGCCGGCGCAGCGAGTACGTAGCGCTCCTGCAGTGGACCCGAAGCCGCGCGGTAACCGAAGAGAACGTCGTTCGGCCCCACCTGCTGCTGCCAGCTCGAGTGAAGCTCCCCGCGCGAGGCGATACTTAGGTACACCGGCACCGGGAGCGCGCGTCCGGCGGGTGCCAGCTGGTCGAGCAGCGAATCGCTCACTGCGCCGAGTACCCCGCTCGAGTACAGAAAAAGCGGCGTGTTGTACGGCCGGGCGACGAGGCCCGCGCCGGAGCTGTCTGCGACCTCGACCACTGCATCGAGCGTCTCCCTCAGCAACAGCTCGCGAACGTCTCGCTCGTCACCACTCAGCCGCTGGTACGACCAGATTGCGAAGGCCAGCGCAGGGACGACGAAGAACGCGGACAATGCGAGAGTGAGACGGCCGCGGTAGCTGCGAATCCATTTGCCCGCGCGAGCGCGAACCCATCGCACGAATCCCCCCTCGGCCAGTGCGCCAAGGGCCCACAGGAGTCCAGCGATGGCGACGTTCAGAAGCGCGATCAGGACTGCGCGCTCGGCGCGCGCGGCGGCTGAGCGCAGGTCGACTTCCGCGTGAGCGCGCGCGATTCCACGCGACGTCAGCACGAGTCTGTCGCCATGAACCTCGTTTCCGATTCGCCTCCATTGGATTGTGCTTCCTCGAATCGTCGTATCAGGCGTGACGTCGGAGATCGTCAGCGTGTAGGGCGGTTCGGAGCGCAACGGCGGGGAGAATCCGAGCAGTGATACGAACGGGTCCGCGGCAATGAGCTGTGTACGCGGCGAAGCCACCGCGGTGGTGAATCCGCTTCCCGAGTGGGGAAGCGCCATCACGACCTGTCGACCGTTGACTCCAACCGTCTGCTGAATCACGGGTTGCGCAGAGTCGCGCGCGCTGAGCACGAGACCCGCAACGAGACTCGAGTCGTATGCGACCGGCGCGAGTCGCAGCTCCGCGACGCGTTCGCCGGATGCTGTCCAAGCAGCGATCGAGACAGGCAGCTCCGCGGCGGCCAGATCCGAGGTCGCGTACCGCTTCAACAGGTCGGCGCGCGTGCCGGCTGAATCGTATCGCGCCAGCTCCGCAGCGAAGCGTCTGAGAAGCGTTGCAACGTCACCGTCCGGACGCTGCAAACGCTGAATGTCCTGAGCCGCGAGCTCGAGCCGTTGTGCCGTGGTCGTGCGCCACACGATCGCTGACGTCGTCAGCCCGGCGAGAACCGCGATGACCGCTGCCGCGCGAAGATGCACGCGACTCGCTCGACGCGAGCCGAGGAGCACCAGCCAGAAAGCGGCGAGCCAGAATGCAAACAGCATCAGGAAGAGGGGCATTTCCCAGGTCAGCCACAGAGTGGCGGTGGTGCCCCAGCCAGGATGCGCGATGCCTCGCAGAGCTTGTAAAACCAGCAGGGGACCAGCGCCCGCGAGGAGGAAAGCCGCCGCGAGTGCGGCTGGCCGCGAAGCTCTGACGCGTCTCGACCTTATGAGTGCATAGACGAGCAGCAGGAGAAGCGACGACGATATCGCGAGGACGCCCGCATTCGCCGTAAATGGTCCGCCGATCGGCGAGTAGTAGTACGTCGGGTCGAACGCTCGGAGACTGTTGGAGAGACTGTTCCAGGGAACGATGCCCACGGCCACTGCACAGACGCCGATCGCGATGAGACGCTGACCCAGAAGCTTCCGGTCGCGCCATGCGACTGCCAGAAAGGCCAGCAGGCCGATGCCAAGCAGCATTGTTCCCCACACGCGCGCAGCTGCAACGCGACCGAATTGAACCATCGCCCTCGGCAACGGGATCGCATCGGCGCGTAGTGCGGTCGTCCCGTTGACGCTAAGAACCGGCTGACCGGCTGCGGTGTCGCCGGGCGGCGCAAACGTGAACGACTCGATCTCGTCCCTTCCGCTGATTCGGGAATCGAGACCGGCAGACAGCCTGTCGGCGGGCGGCTCAGCGTGAAGAACCGCTGTCGCAACAGCGCGGCGCCGCCCGCGCTGCGCCGTCGCGGTCATCGTCGTATAGAACGGAGTTACCGAAACGGAGAGCGGCGCGGCAGGCGGCGTTGGATCCACGACAACTCTTCCGGACCAGGCAAGCGGTTGACCGTTTTCGAAGAGAACTACTCCTTCCTCGGGGGCGGGGTCCAGGCCCGCGAGATATTCGAAAGCGCCGTCGAGACTTCTCGGCGATTCCAGCGCGAGTGCTGCCGCGCGGCGGAGGCGGCGCTCCTCTTCCGCGACGGCATTGCGAAGCGCAATGATGCCTCTCGCTCGTGCCTCGGATTCGTAACGGCTCGCCGTCCCGGCGGGCGCTCCTGATGCGCTGCCGCTGGCGTCAGCCGGGTCGCGGGCGTAAGGTAGAAGAGGACTCCGGAGCCAGACCGCCAGCAGCAGAATCGCGCTGCCCCCCGCAACGAGTGCGACGCCTGGCGCGAGACGACGCTTCACGACCTTAATGCCCGCGGCGGGCGAATGACGCGAACTTCACTACTGCCATCCCAGATACCGGACGACGCACCCGCGAGGCCCGCGCCTCATGCGCCGATCGTTCCGGTACAGGAAAACGCTCCCCGCCTGATCAAGGAATTGATACCGATGCAGATCGAGGCGATTCTCGCTGAAGATCCGCGATTGATTCTTCCGGTCGGCACATGCGAGCAGCACGGGCCTCACCTTCCACTCGGCTGTGATACGATCATTGTGGAGCGTCTGGCGGACGATCTTTCCAAGGAATTCGGTGTCCTTCGCGCGCCGACGCTCGAGTACGGCGTGAATGTCGACACGGAGCGCGGGTTTGTCGGCAACGGGTCGGTACGAAAGAAAACTCTGCACCGGATGCTCAACGATCTGCTGTCGTCATGGGAAGCGACTGGAGTAAAGGAGTTCATTCTTCTCACGGCTCACGGACACGATCCGCACCAGGAAGCACTCGCAACCGTCATTACCGCCGGTGCCCGGGTGCGCGTGGTGGACATCTTCGCCGTGAACCTCTCCCTCCTCCTGGAGGGACAGAGCGAGGCGATGCACGGCGACGAAGTGGACACGTCCATCATGCTGTATCTCTGTCCGGAGATGGTACACCAGGAGCTGGCGCAGGACTATATGATGGGGCGCGAACAGCTGCGGCGTTACCGCCGCGGCACTTTGAAGGTACCGAGCGGCAGCGCGGGATCGCTCGGACGGCCGTCGCTCGCGAGCGCCGAAAAGGGCCGGATTCTTTACGAGTACATTCGCTCGCGTATCAGCGATCGCATCTTCCTGGCCCCGGCACTCAGCGAATGAAAGCGGCGATTGTGCGCATCACGCTTAATCGATTTTACATCCAGATTTCATTAAATCGGCATTGACGCGTTGCGTCGGGATGCTGGTATTGTAGCAGGGCCGGGCTGCATTGAAACAAGCGCCGGAGACGGCGCGTACGGCCCCGTGACCCGAGCCCCAAACCAAACAATGAAAATGCGTCAGTTCCTGCTCATTGCAGCACTTGCGCCGGCCACCGTTGCGGCCGCGCAAAGCCCGACATCATCCCCGACCTCGAGCGCCATTCTCGCCGTGCGCGGAGGCGCCGACACGGTGACGCTGGCGACATTGTCGCTGGCGGACGCGATCACAATCGCGCGCCGCAACAATCCCGCGCACCTCGAAGTAATCAACAACCGCCGAACGGCCGATGCCGCGGTGCGCACCGCGTATGGCCAGCTTCTTCCGAGCGCCGACGCGAGCTTCACCGCGCAGCGCCAGCAGGGCGGACGGCAGATCTTCAACGGCGGAAGCTTCGGCGCCAGCTCCGATGTCAACCAGTCCAATTATCGGATCGGGATCGACTACCGCATCAACTCCGCCTCGCTGATCACACCGCGCCTGCAACGCGCGAGCCGCGATGCCGTCGAGGCGGACATCACGGGCAGCGCCGAGCTCCTTCGCGCGCAGGTGACGCAACAGTACCTGTCGATACTCCAGGCAGAGGATCGCGCTAAGCTGCAGGACACTCTTCTCGTAGCCGCGAAATCGCAGGTGGTACTCGCGCAGGCCAGAGCGCTCGTCGGATCAGCAACGCAGCTCGACGTGCAGCGCTCCGAGATATCGCTCGGCCAGCAGCAGGTGGAAGTGCTGCTGGCAAGAAATCAGATCGAGATCGAGAAGCTCCGGCTTTTTCAGCTGATGGGAATCACACAGCCGCCCACCGTTGCGCTGACGAGCCAGTTCACGGTGGCGCCCGATCCGCCGCCGCTTGCCGATCTGCTCAAATCCGCACTCACGCAGAACCCCGTAGTGCTCGCGCTTCGCTCGCGGGAGAAGGTCGCCGATCTCAACGTGAGGCGGGAGAAGGGACAATATTCCCCCACCCTGAGCATGAGCACCGGAATCTCCGGCTATACATACTCTTACACGAACTCGAACTTTCCGGTACAGCAGGCGATGGCGCAGGCTTTGTCATCGCAGGCCTCCTGCATACGCGTAGAAGAGGTGAGGGCGACGCTCAACCTTCCCAACGACCTTGCCGCCTGCAACTCCATTGCGCTGAGCGATGCTCAGGCAGCTGAGATCAGGCGTCAGAATTCCCAGTTTCCATTCAAGTTCCAGAATGCCCCGAAGTCACTTGCTGTCTCCCTGTCGCTGCCGCTCTTCGACGGTTTTGCGCGAGAGCAGCGAGTGCAGGAAGCGCAGGCGTCGAGCGCTGATGCGCGTTACGGCGTGCGCGCCCGCGAGCTCGCGATTGTCGCCGACGTGACTGCTGCGTATCACACGCTCAAGACCGCCGAGCAGACCTCCGCACTGCAGGAGCAGAACTCGGCAAAGGCGAGAGTTGAGCTCAAGTTCACGCAGGACCGTTACAGCAACGGGCAGGTGACGTTCGTCGATCTGATTGAATCGCGCGCCGCGTACGAGCGCGCCGAAAGCGATCGGATCAACGCGATTTACGCATATCACAAGGCGTTCGCCGCTCTGGAAAGCGCGGTTGGACGCTCACTCCGATAAAGAAAAAACTCAATGTCAAAGCGCAAGAAGTGGGGACTGATCGGCGGCGGTGTGCTGGTCATCGCGATCATCGGCGTCACGGCCGCGGCGAAAAATAGAAACAAGGCTGCTGAAGTTCGCATCGAGCCGGTAGAGCGCCGTGATCTGGTTGCATCGGTGACCGCCAGCGGGCAGGTGCAGCCGCACACGAAAGTCGACTTGAGCGCCGAAATAACGGGGCGAATCGTGCGCCTCGCGGTGAAAGAAGGCGACATGGTCACCAAAGGCCAGTTTCTGCTGGAGATCGACCCGTCGCAGTACAAAGCATCCGCGGAGCGCGCGGCTGCAGCGGTGGCGAGCGCCCGTTCACAGTCGGGAAGCGCGCGGCCGAGTCTCCTGCAGGCGCGCCGAAATTACGACAGACTGCTCGCCCTGAAGAAAGCCAATCCGACTCTCGTCTCCGACGAGCAGGTGGAACAGCTGAGGACGCAAGTAGAGGTTGCGCAGGCTCAGCTCGAGTCGGCGAACAACGGCATCGTGCAGTCGCAGGCGTCTCTCCGCGACGCTCAGAGTCTGCTCGCCAAGACGACGATCTTCGCCCCGATGTCGGGACGCGTCACGCGCCTGAACGTACAGGAAGGCGAGACGGCAATCATGGGGACTCTCAACAAGGATGCCGCGACTCTACTGAGCATCAGCGACATGGGCGTCCTGGAGACAAAGGTGAAGGTCGACGAGACCGACGTATCGCGCATCGACCTCGGGGATTCCACTGTCATTCAGATCGACGCATTCCCCGATACCACGTTTGTCGGACGGGTGACGAAGATCTCGAACAGCTCCGTCAAGACCGGCGCCTCGGGCGGCGTGGGCGCGAGCACCACCGACCAGGCAATCGACTACGAGGTTACGATCCAGCTTCTCAATTCTCCACCGTCAACGCGGCCGGATTTTTCCGCGACCGCCAAGATCATCACCGATACCCGGAGGAACGTCATCACCGTTCCGATCATCGCGCTCACCGTGCGCGAGCCCGAGCCCGTCGCGAAGGGCGACAGCGGCGCGGTGATTCTCGGCCGCACGAGAGCCGAGGTGAAGGAAGTCGGGAAGCGGGAGTCCGAAGGCGTGTTCGTCGTCGGCGCGGACAACAAAGTGACCTTCCGCCCCGTAAAGGTTGGTATAGCAGGCGAGAAGTACTTCGAGATCGTCGGCGGATTGAAGGAGCGCGAAAAGATCGTCGCGGGCACGTACCAGGCGATCCGGGATCTGAAAGACGGAGCGCTCGTCAAACCGATGAAGGAAAAGGACACGAAGAAGCCCGGAGAGAAAAAAGCGTGACACCGGTAACTGAGGCGTCGCTGAGCACGATCGCCGAGCGACAGGCGGTAACGGCGACCGAGGGTGCAGTACCCGGCGCCGACTGGGTGATCGTCACGCGCGGACTGAAGCGCGAGTACGACATGGGCGGCGAGATCGTGCGCGCGCTTCGCGGCGTGGACATCGCAATCCGCCGCAACGAGTACGTGGCGATCATGGGACCGTCAGGCTCCGGCAAATCGACACTGATGAATCTGATCGGCTGCCTCGATACCCCGGATGCCGGAGAGTACTGGTTGAGCGGCGAGCTCGTATCGGCCAAGGCAGACGACGAGCTGGCGCGCGTTCGGAACAGGGAGATCGGATTCGTCTTCCAGACGTTCAATCTTCTTCCGCGGGCGAGCGCTCTGCACAACGTCGAGCTTCCCCTCGTCTATGCCGGAGTGCCCGCTGGCGAGCGGAAGCGCCGGGCGACTGCTGCCCTCGAGAGCGTTCAGCTAGGCGATCGCATTCACCACCGCCCGAATGAGCTCTCGGGCGGACAGCGGCAGCGCGTCGCAATAGCGCGCGCTCTGGTGAATGAGCCGTCGATCCTGCTTGCCGATGAGCCGACCGGCAACCTCGATTCAGGGACGTCGGAAGAGATCATGAAGGTGTTCGAGGAGCTCGCCAACCACGGGCAGACTGTCATCATGGTGACGCACGAAGCCGACATCGCAGCGCACGCACGGCGCGTCGTGGTGCTGCGTGACGGGATGATCGCCAGCGATGAGAAAGCCGCGGAGTATGCGGCGCGCATCGAGCGCGGCGAAGTTCACACCACTCACTAAACACTCCTCGTGCCGTTCGTAGACGCCATCCGGCTCGCGCTGGCGCAGATTCGCGTACAGAAGCTGAAGAGCTTCTTCACGCTGCTCGGCGTCACGATCGGTGTGATGTTTCTGATCGCTGTCGTGTCGATCGTCGAGGGCATGGGCAGCTACATGGAGCACGACTTCGCCGCGAAGCTTTTCGGCGTGAACACGTTCGAGCTCCGGCGGCGCCCCGACTTCTCGAGCGGCAACATCTCCGACGAGACGTGGCGCGAATGGCAGCGGAGGCCGCGTATCCGCGACAGCGACATACAGCCTGTCGTCGAGACACTCCCCCCAGGAACACTCTGGTCGGCCATGGGGCAGGACAACGTCGTGATGCAGTCGCCTTACTCCAAGCCGCGCACGCTCCTCGCCGAAGCGGTCGACGGCCAGTACTTCCAGATCAGAAATCTCGAGGTCGCCAGCGGGCGTCTGATCTCGCCGCAGGAGCTGACCCTCGGAACGCCCGTGATCGTCATTGGCAAGGAGATCGGCGAGAAATTCTTCCCGAACCTGGATCCGATCGGAAAAACGCTTCGCCTCGGAGGCATGCCCTTCACGATTATCGGCGTGGCGGTAGAACAAGGCTCCGTGTTCGGAATATCCCTCGACCGGTTCGTGATCGGGCCGCTTCACTCTCCGCTCCGCCGTCTCGTCAATCCGGCGGGCGTGGTGGACGCAATCAGGATCAAGACGGCTCACCCCGCGGATCTCGTCGACGCACAGGAGGCGGTTCGTTCGGTGATGCGGTCGCGGCGCGGCCTTCGTCCCTCACAACCCGACAATTTCGCGATCGAGACGTCGGAGTCAGCTCTGTCATTCTGGACGGCGATCAAATCCAAACTCGTGATCGCCGGTGTCGTCCTGCCTGCCATCGGCCTCATCGTCGGCGCGATCGTGATCATGAACATCATGCTCGTCGCCGTTGCGGAGCGAACGAGGGAGATCGGCATACGAAAAGCGCTCGGCGCGCGGCGGCGCGACATCATGTCACAATTCCTCGTCGAATCGGCCACGCTCAGCACTGTTGGCGCCGGCTTCGGGATCGCCCTCGGCATCGCGGTCTCGCAGCTGATCGCTGCTACTTCCCCGCTCCCGGCGTCCGTTGCTCCATGGTCGATTGTCGCCGGAGTACTCGTCGGCGCAGGCGTCGGAATCGCCGCGGGGATCTACCCCGCGAGCCGCGCGTCGAAACTGGATCCGATCCTCGCGTTGAGGCAGGAGTAATGAGTCTCACGTCGAAGGTATTCAACATCACCGAAGGCATCGGCATCGCGTTCGACGCGATCCGCTCCAACAAGGTGCGCGCTGCGCTGACGATTCTTGGCGTCGCCGTCGGTGTGTTTGTAGTTGTCGCGCTTTCGGCCGCGATCCACGGCATCAACGCGAGCGTCGCAAAGGATCTCGAATCCGCGGGACCTACGAGCTTCTTCGTATATCGGCGGCCCGCGGCGCTCGCATCGGTCTGTGACGGCACCGATGAGACATGTCCGGAACGCCGCAATCCGGCGCTGACGATGGCCGAGGCGGAGGCGATTGCCCGTCTCCCCGAAGTGCTGGGAGTCACTCCGCATGTCGGCGGCAACGCTCGAATCCGCTACAAGGATCGCCAGTCGGAGAGCGTGGGTCTCGACGCATATTCCGCGACGTGGCTCGACGTTGAAGGAGGCGACATCATCGCCGGCCGGAATTTCACTTATGCAGAGAACACAACAGCGGCCCGTGTAGCCGTGATCAACGACAAGCTCGCCGGGCAGCTGTTTCCGGGGTCAGATCCTCTGGACAAGATGATCGTGATAAGCGGAGTGCCGTTCCGCGTGCTGGGGATCTATCACAACGTCGGGAGCTTTCTTGGAAAGCCGAACTCGTCGTCGGCCGGTAACGATCCGCGAGCGATTGTTCCTCTGGAGAGTGGCGTTCGGAACCTGGACATGTACATGCGGCGACTCGATTTCACCGTCAAGCCTCGCGCGAGCGTGACCCAGACCGAGGCAATCGACGCCGTGACGACGCTCATTCGCGCCGAGCGCGGGCTGCGTCCGGGGGCGCCGGACAATTTCGCCATCATGACCTCGGAAAAACTCCTGTCGATCTACAACGGATTCTTCGGTGTCTTTTTTCTTGTAATGATTGCGCTCTCGGCGGTCGGACTGATGGTCGGCGGCGTCGGGGTGATAGCCATCATGATGATCAGCGTCACCGAGCGGACGCGGGAGATCGGCGTGAGAAAGGCGCTCGGCGCGACGCGATCGACGATTCTCTGGCAGTTCCTTGTCGAGGCGGCGACGCTCACGTGCATCGGTGCCGCGGTCGGTCTTATCGGCGGATCGATCGTGGCCTACATGGTGAATCGTTTCACTCCGGTCCCTGCGTCCACGCCGGCGATGGCGATCGCTGCCGCGCTCGCGGTCAGCGCCGTCACGGGAATCGTATTCGGCCTCCTTCCCGCCATTCGCGCATCGCGACTCGATCCGGTCGAAGCACTCAGGTACGAGTAGCGCCCCGCTTCGAGGGGGCGCGAGCGCTCCCCCTCCCCTAAATTTGCGCTATGCATTTCGCCGACGTCCTCGCCACTGCATTCGGTGAGATAAGAGCGAACAAGATCCGCTCGTTCTTCACACTTCTTGGAATCATCGTTTCGGTGACGTTTCTCGTCGCCGTGGTCGCGATTATCCAGGGAATGAATGCGTACGTGAGCGAGAATCTGGCGGGCGCGCTCATTGGTCAGAACACATTCCAGGTGCGTCGCTCGCCGATTCAGCTTGGACTGTTCGACGATGAACAGTTCCGGAGGATTCAGAAGCGCCCGCGAATAACGGAGTCAGACGCCGAGGCGGTGATCGCCGCCATTCCGGAGGCTGTGGCCATAGGCATACAGTCGGGCTGGCCGACGCCCGTCGCCGACGTCCAGCACAGCAACAAGACCCTTGGCGACGTCGCGATCTTTGGCGTCACCGCCCCTTATCAGGTCATACAGGATTATTCGTTTGCCTCAGGGCGGCCGCTCACGGAGGTCGACGATCGCGAGCGACGCCCCGTGGCTGTCGTCGGACATGACGTTGCCGACCGTCTGTTCGAGAACGTCGACCCCGTGGGTCGCGACATCAGGATAATGGGCAGTCACTTCACGATCGTCGGCGTGTTCGCCAAAAAGGGACGCGTACTTGGCCAATCGTTCGACGGCTTCGTGCTGCTTCCGCTTAGCTCTTTCGAAGCGATCTACGGGCGCAGGCTGACGACAACGATCTCGGTTAAGATGGCGACTGCCGTCGAGGTTGCGCCGGCCATGGCACTTGCCGACGGTGCAATGCGAGCGGCGCATAGGCTCCGCCCAGGCCAGGAAAGCGACTACTCGATCGAGACGCTTGATGCCCTCGTCGAATTCTGGAAGAATCTGACCCGGGTGTTGTTTGCCGTGATTCCGGCTATCGTGGCGATCGGAATCGTCGTCGGTGGCATAGTCATCATGAACATCATGATGATGTCGGTGAGCGAGCGCACGCGGGAGATCGGCATTCGCAAAGCGATGGGCGCTACCAGTCGCGACATTCGACGCCAGTTCCTGGTGGAATCGATTGCGCTCGCTTTCATCGGCGGACTGACCGGCGTCATGGTCGGCTGGGCGATGGCGGCTCTGGTTGCTACGGTGTCGCCACTGCCCGCGCGCATCACCGCCTGGTCTGTCGCCGTCGCGCTCTCGCTTGGCGCCGGAGTCGGAGTGCTGTTCGGTGTCTACCCGGCGACGCGCGCCGCGCGGCTGGATCCAATCGCCGCACTGAGAGCGGAGTAGATGGTCGGCGACCTCGTGCGCAACAACGTCGCCGTCGCGATCGACACGCTCCGGGCGAACAAGCTCCGCTCCAGTCTGACGATTCTCGGCGTCGTCATTGGTGTCTCGACCGTGATGATGATGGCGGCGATCGTTCAGGGGATCAAAGATCAGATTGTGCGCACGATCGAGATTGCCGGGCCGACGACGTTTTACGTCATCAAGGTTTTCTCGAACACTCCGGTGAATCCCGACCGGCTCCCGAAGTGGATTCGCATACGGCCCAACCTTGCCGAGCCGGAAGCGCGGCGCATCGCGTCGCTTCCGGAAATCCAGTACGCCGGCATGTGGGCACAAACACAGGCGCGCCTCGAGTATCGTGGAGTTCGCACTCAAAATCTGATAGTAAATGGTGCCGACGATCGGTTCCAGGAGATTCAAGGCGGCGAGCTGGCTGCCGGTCGCTGGTTCACGCAGGCTGAGATGGCGAGTGGCTCGGCGGTGATCGTCGTCGAGGAGAATGCCGCGCGCAAGGTTTTCGGCCGTGAGAACCCGCTCGACAAGCAGGTGCAAATCGGCGGGCGGCCTGCGCGCGTCATCGGCATCTACCTCAAGCCTGGGAACATCTTCGAGCCTCCGGGCCAGGCCATCGGCGCCGTGGTTCCATACAAGATGCTCGACCACCAGTTCAGGATAGACAAGACCAACGCGTTGTTCATCCCGGTCAAGCCGAAGAAGGGCGTCCCTACCGCCGAGGCTCAGGAGGCGGTCACCATTGCGATGCGAGAGATCCGTCAGCTGCGGCCGGCCGAGCGGAACAACTTCGACATGATCACGCAGGATCAGATTCTCGACACGTTCAACAAGATCACCGGGGTTTTCTTCCTGGTCATGATCGTACTCTCGAGCGTGGGATTGATGGTCGGGGGCATAGGCGTGATGGCGATCATGATGGTTTCGGTCACCAATCGCACGCGGGAGATAGGAGTGCGGAAGGCGCTCGGCGCAACGCAGCGGGCGATTCTGATGCAGTTCCTCGTGGAATCGGCGACGCTCACCGGGATCGGCGGTGCTCTCGGCATCATCGTCGGCCTGACACTCGGCAGACTCGTCACGATGCTCATGAACATCGACGCCGGGGTGCCGATTCTCCTGACGGTCATCGCAGTGACTGTATCGGTGGGAATCGGGATTGTTTTTGGAATTCTGCCGGCGCGTCGCGCAGCGCGGCTCGATCCGATAGAAGCGCTGCGCTACGAATGAGCGGTCGGTCCCCAGGGTTCGCTCCGTCTATATTCTTCGAATGACAACGGTTGATATTCTCGCCATCGCTGCCCACCGCGACGACGTCGAGCTGAGCTGCGGCGGTACGCTCATTCGTGCTGCCGACCTCGGCCGCCGGACGGCCGTGATCGATCTGACAGCGGGCGAGCTCGGGACGAGAGGCTCAGCCGATCTGAGAGCCGAAGAAGCCTCACGCGCTGCCGGCATACTCGGGCTCTCCGCTCGCGAGAATCTCGGACTGCCCGATGCCGGCGTGACCAACACACCCGAAACGCGGACACTCCTCGCGGTGGCAATTCGCCGGTTCGCTCCAACCATCGTGATAGCGCCTGCATTGTCCGGCCGTCATCCGGATCACCCGGTTACCGCGCAGCTAGTGCGCGACGCCTGCTTCATCGCCGGGCTGAAGAAAATTGCTCCCGAGACGCCCCCTCACCGGCCGAACAAGATCATCCACTGCCTGGCCTATCGCGAGGACGGAACGAAGCCGACGTTCGTCGTCGATATCACCGACGCCTTCGAGCGGAAGCTCGAAGCGATTCGATGCTACGCGTCGCAATTCGATGAAGCGATCCAGGGCGGCGAGGTCTACCCCAACGGAGAGCCGATGTACGACATCGTCCGCCACCAGGCGGCGCACTATGGCTCCCTGATCCGCTGCCGCTACGGCGAGCCGTTCTTCACTACCGAGACGATGCGGGTCGACGACATCGCCGCGCTCGAGGTCGCGACATTCTGAGCGATCCGCAAAAAGGGCCAGACGACGAGCTGACCTACGGATCGTACCTCTCTCTCGACGAGCTGCTGTCGCTGCAGCGCGTTCGCTCGGCTCCGGAGCACCCCGACGAGCTCCTGTTCATCGTCGTCCATCAGGCGAGCGAGCTGTGGTTCAAGCTCATACTGCACGAGCTGCGCGGCCTCGTTGCACGGCTGCA
Source organism: Gemmatimonadaceae bacterium (assembly GCA_035633115.1). Lineage (NCBI taxonomy): Bacteria > Pseudomonadati > Gemmatimonadota > Gemmatimonadia > Gemmatimonadales > Gemmatimonadaceae > Gemmatimonadaceae bacterium. The sequence goes on from DASQFN010000106.1 coordinate 162,433, forward strand.
GGAGAGCGACACACTGGGCGCCGTTGCGGCGGTCAAGCGTCTGAACGCTCTTGTTCGAATCGTCACCGCGCAGCTGAGCGCGCTCGAAACCCTGCCGCCACAGCGCTTCGCGCAATTCCGCGGGTACCTCGGCACATCGAGCGGATCACAGTCACAGCAATTCCGCGCGATAGAGGCGATGTCGGGGCTTCGGGACCCGCACTTCATTCAGGTTCTCTCCGAGCATGGGGAGATTCCCGCGCTGATTCAGGACGCACTCGACGGTCCGTCGCTGCAGGAGCTGTTCAACAATCTGCTGGCAACGCATGGCGTCACTCTCGAGGAGATCTACCGCGACGAGCACCAGCGTCCGCTGCAGATGCTGGCCGAGGGGTTGCTGGAATACGAGCAGGGATTCGCGATGTGGCGATTCCTGCACGTGCAGCTTGTGGAGCGGATCATCGGACCGGCAACGGGCGGGACGGGCGGGACCCTCGGGTCGAAATACCTTCAGAAGACGGTATCCCAGCGGTTCTTTCCCGATCTCTGGGCTGTGCGCAGCAAATTCTTTGGGGCGTAAAGGAAAACGAACAAGGTATCAGGCGACAGGTTCTAAGGCCCCGGGTACCAGGAACGACCCAATGACCTCGAATGGCGATCAAATGAGTCATTGGGTAGTTGCTGACGCCCGGCACGTAACAACCTGACGCCTCATACCTTGCCTTTCGCAGTTTGGTTTTGCCGGTAGTTCGACGCCACCTTACCTTGTAAATGATGCCTCCCGAGCCCATCTATCTCGACCACGCGGCGACAACCCCGGTTCGCGACGAGGTTTTCGAGGCCATGCGCCCGTTCTTCGGGACGCGCTTCGGAAACCCCTCCAGCACCCACCGCTGGGGACGCGAGGCGCGCGCTGCGCTCGACGAAGCACGCGAGCGAGTAGCCCGCTGTCTCGGCGCACGCAGTGATGAGCTCTGCTTCACGTCGGGCGGAACCGAGGGCGACAACCTCGCTATTCTCGGCGCCTGGAGGGCGATGCGCGAGAAGGGGCGCAGCGCTGTGGTCTCCACTCCCATCGAGCACAAGGCCGTGCTCGGCGCGATTCATCAGGCGGCGCGCGAGGGAGCCGAAGAGCGCCTGCTGGAGGTGGACTGCGACGGCTGCGTTTCGATCGAATCCTTCGACGCACTGGTGGACGATGCAGTCGCTGTCTGCTCGGTAATCTGGGTCAACAACGAGATCGGCACGGTGCAGCCTATTCCGACTCTCGCTGAAAGGTCCCGCGAGCGCGGCGTCGTGATGCACACGGATGCGGTTCAGGCATTCGGCAAGATTCCCATCGATGCCGGCACTCAGCAGTTCGATATGCTGTCGATCTCTGGCCACAAGATCGGCGCGCCAAAGGGCATCGGCGCGCTCTTCATCAGGCGCGGGACGCCGCTCCAGCCGCTGATGCACGGCGGAACGCAGGACCGCGGCAGAAGGCCCGGTACCGAAAACGTTGCCAGCGCCATCGGCCTCGCGCGCGCCGCGGAGCTCGCGGTCGAGGAGAGAGAGGCGGAATGCCGGCGCCTGGAGATGTTGCGGGACAGGCTCGAGACAGCAATTGTCGAGCGGATGCCGGACACGGTGGTGCATGGTCGTAACGCGCCGCGCGCCCCCCATGTTCTCAACATTTCCGTACCCGGCACCGACAGCGAGTCTCTCCTGATGGCGCTCGACCTCAAAGGCATCGCTGCATCGGGCGGGTCGGCTTGCTCGAGCGGAAGCATCAGTCCGTCGCACGTGCTGGTTGCAATGGGAGTTTCTCCCGAGCTCGCGAGCGCGGCCGTGCGGATGAGCCTTGGCGCTCTCACGACGGACGAATGCATTACCCGCGTGGCGGAAGTCTTCCCCGCTCTCGTTCAGAAGGCGCGGCAGCTCAGCGCCGCGGGCGACCGGTGAAGGAGCGCGTGCTAGTTGCAATGTCGGGGGGTGTGGATTCGTCGGTCGCCGCCGCATTGCTCGTACGTTCAGGCTACGACGTGGTCGGCGCGACGATGAAGCTGTTCTGCGAGGGCGACGAAGTACCCGATCGGCCGTGCTGCTCGCTCGATTCCGTAAATGACGCGCGGCGCGTCTGTGAGCATCTAGGAATTCCGCATTACGTCCTGAATCTCGAAACTAAGTTCAACCACGACGTCGTTGAGAACTTTGCGCAGGAATACGCACGCGGGCGCACTCCTATACCGTGCGTGCGCTGCAACACCTTCACGAAATTCCGCGATCTGCTCCGCAAGGCCGACGCAATCGACGCGCGGTGGCTCGCAACCGGCCATTACGCTCGCGTCCATGACGGCGTGCTCTACCGCGGCCGGGACGACAACAAGGACCAGACTTATTTTCTGTGGGGAATCGCCCGCGCCGTTCTTTCGCGAATGCTGCTTCCGGTCGGTGACTCGACCAAGTCGGAGATTCGCGCAGCGGCGCACATGCTCGGCTTGGCTGTCGTTGCTGAGAAGCCTGAAAGTCAGGAAATCTGCTTCGTTCCCGACGGTGATTACACGCGAATCCTCGAGCGGCAGCTCGGCGTCGCCGCGCCGGCGCTGAGTCCCGGGCCGATCATGACGTCCGACGGCGCCGTCGTCGGAACGCACGAGGGTTATGCGCGCTACACCATTGGCCAGAGGCGCGGGCTTCCGGGAGGAAACGCGCGCCCGATGTACGTCGTTGCCATCAGGCCCGATGCGAGAGCGGTAGTAATCGGACCGCGTGAGGAGCTGCTGGGTCGAGGCGTCGTCGCGCGTGAGGTGAACTGGCTCGTGGACCAGCCTGAAGTCGGCGCGGGCGTGAGCGTCAGAATAAGGCATCGTGCGGCGCTCGCTCGCGGGGAGATCGTGAGGGTCGACGCGGACGAGATAGAGATCGCCCTCGACGAGCCGGTGCTGGCAATCGCCCCCGGACAGTCGCTCGTGCTGTATGACGGCGAGCGTGTACTCGGCGGTGGCTTCATCGAATCGGCATCGTCTCGCGGCGTAACGCGGGCGCAGCGCACATCGCTCCCGGTTCTCGCGGCGTAGCCATTCCACGTACCGGTAACCGTTACCGGTTACCGGTGTGCTATTTCCCCCGCCAGACGAGAAACGGATTCAGCGGCGTGCCCTTCCACCATTCCTTCGGGTTGTCCGACCGCGCGATCGCAAAATGAAGATGCGGCGCACCGGGTGACGCGTTCCCCGACGAGCCGACGTAACCGATAATCTCACCCTTCCTCACGGTCATACCTTCCGCAAGGCCGGGCCGGTACCGGTCGAGATGCGCGTAAAGCATGATGAATCGCTGTGTCAGATCGGCGACGTAGATCGTCAGTCCGCCCGCCGCGCTGTTGTGCAGCTTGAGTACCGTCCCCGCGTCTGCCGAAACCGCGGCCGTGCCGCGGGGCGCCATAATGTCGATTGCCTCGTGACGCCGCGTGCCCCCGCGGCGATCGTCGAAGCTGTCGATAAGCTTGTCCGCTTTCGTGCCCACAACCGGAATCACTAGGGAATGCGCGCGAAGGTCGACGAGATCCGAGGGAGTCACAATCGGGTAGGACGACCCTGCTGGAGCTATACCTCTGGTTGGAGGCGCGATCGGAGAAGACGTATCCGACGGAAAAGGAATAGTGAGGTCTGATGGACTCGCCGGCGCCGGCCCGGGCGGCGTGAACGTCACTGTATCTCTGCCGGTGGAAAGCGAAACCTTTGTGGTGTCGATTACCGTCGCCGTGTCGCCTTGCCGCGTCAGCGTGATGCGGCCGGTTCCCCTATCCGGCTTTGTCGTGTAGATGAGCCCCAGCAGAACGGAACCGACAAACGTCGCTACGATGCCGCGATTGTATTCGTTAATACTTCATCCCACCCGCTTCCGCGAACTCGCGCATCATGCGCTGCTGCTCGTCGGAAAGCTTGTCCGGCGTTTCGATCTTCACCTCGACGATGAGATCACCGCGCTCGTCGCCTTTCTGTATTCCCTGACCTTTGACGCGAAACCGTTTTCCTGAGGGAGTCCCTGCGGGGATGCGGATCAGGACCTTCTTCCCGTCAAGCGTCTTCACGCTGATCTTCGAGCCGAGCGTTGCCTGCGCGATGTTTATCGGAAGCGTCGCGATGATGTCCAATCCTTCGCGCTTGTAGAACCTGTCAGGCGTAACCGTGAACGTGATGAGGAGGTCGCCCGGCGGGCCGTTCGCTGATCCTTTGCCCCCCTGACCCTTGAGCCTGATCTTCGACCCCGTGTCGACGCCTGCCGGCACGGTGATGAGAACCTTTTTCCGCGCACGCACCTCGCCGTTGCCGTTGCAGGTCGCACAAACCTGTGATGGAACCTGCCCCCGGCCGAGGCAGACCGGGCAGGGACGGTTGACCGCGAAGCCGCCCTGACCGAAAGAGACTACGCCGCGTCCGGAGCATTCCGGGCAAACCTTCATCGTCGCACCAGGAGCGCCACCGGAGCCGTGACACGTCGGACATTCCTCGTTCACCTCGAGGTCAACCGGCACCTTCCCGCCTTTTGCGGCGATGCGAAACGGTATGTCGAGGTTCGCTTCGATGTTCTGTCCCCTCTGCGGACCGGAAGGGCGGCCGCCTCCGCGCGCACCGCCGCCGAAGATCGAACCAAAGAGGTCGCCGAGGCCGCCGAGTCCGCCGATGTCGAAATCCTGGAAGTTGATGTTCGGATTCGCGCCAGCGCTCTGGCCGGCCCGCGATGAAGATCTCCCTGCGCCGGCGCCACCGAATCCACCGAAACCCCCGAACGCACCGAGACGGCGCATTTCATCGTACTGCTTCCGCTTCTCGGCATCGCCAAGGACGGTGTTCGCTTCGGAGATTTCCTTGAACCGTTCAGAGGCCTTGGCGTCGTTCGCGTTGGCGTCGGGATGGTATTTCTTCGCCAGCTTGCGATACGCCTTTTTTATCTCGTCCTGGGTGGCGGTGGAGGGTACTCCCAGAACGGCGTAAAAGTCCTTGGTCTGCGCCATGAACTCTTGCTAGCTAATCGGCGTCCGTGAACTGCCTCACAACCACGCGCGCGGGCCGCAGCAGCTGTCCCTTGAAGGTGTAGCCGATCTGGTAGACGCGTCCGACTGTGCCGTCCTCATCAGGCGTGACGGCCGGCTCGGTGCCGACGGCTTCATGTCGGGCGGGATCGAACGGCTCCCCAACGGGGTTCATGGGCTCGAGCCCGGCAGTGCGCAGCGTCTTTTCGAGCTTTCGCTCGACCATCGCCACGCCTTCAGCCAGCGTTGTGGAATCAGTGACGGCAGGGTCGACGTGAGCAAATCGCGCGATGTCGTCCAGCGGCTCGAGGATGTCCTTCACCAGCTCGGCCTTCCCACGCGCCTCTGCCTCGAGGCGCTCGCGCATCATGCGCTTCCTGTAGTTGTCGAATTCGGCTGCAAGCCTCAACAGCTTGTCGCGTTCCGTCGTGAGGTCGCGCTGGAGCTCGGAGATTCGATCGCCGATGCCGTCCTGATCCTGGACAGCCGCGGCTCCCTCGTCTGTGTCGACCAAGGGCGCAGGCGTTGCAGCAGCGTCTGTTGCAGGAACACCATCGCCATTCAGAAAGTCGTCCTGCGTCGTCGAATCCGCCATTCGATCCTTGTTCCGTCTCATTCCAAGAATCTAACCGCTTTGCAACTGCCGTCGCAGGTGATCGAGAGCCGCTTGCGCCGCCCGCTGCCTTATCTCCGCGCGATCGCCGATGAGCCGCAGCCCGACGGCCCGCGTCGTCGTGCCATCGATTGCAATCCAGACTGTCCCAACCGGTTTTTCGGGCGTTCCGCCACTCGGCCCAGCGACACCCGTGATCGCAATCCCGATGTCGGACGACAACCGGGCTCGCACACCCTGCGCCATGGCGAGCGCAACCGGCTCGCTCACCGCGCCGTGACCGCTCAGCACGCTCTCATCGACGCCAAGCATTTCCGTTTTCACCGAGTTGTCATACGCCAGCACGCCTCCGAGAAAAACGTCGCTGGCCCCCGGAATTGCCGTGATGCGCGCTCCGAGAAGCCCGCCGGTGCAGCTCTCCGCGACCGCAATCCTTACGTTCCGCGCACGGCATTCTTCCAGAACTACTTCAGCGAGATCGACCCCGCCTTCGGCATAGACATACCGGCCAATCACGTCGCGAAGTTTCACCATTGCCCCGGTGAGTCGCTTCGACGCATCAGCCTCGCTCATGCCAATGCTCGTCAAGCGGATATCAACGCCCTCGACGGCAGGCAGAAACGCCGGGGCAAGCCCATCAACCGAGCGTCCAAGATCCCCCAGCAGATCGGCCAGCGCGGACTCGGCGATCCCGGTCGTCCGAAGCGTACGCGAAACGATCACGCTCAATGAGCCGCCGGACCCCTCTGAATTCACGCCGAGGCGTGTGAGCAGGCGCGGCACCAGCTGCTCCGCGAGCATCGCCCGCATCTCCCGCGGAACTCCGGGGAGCATCGCCACCCAGCGGCCGCGATCATCCTCCAACCAGATTCCGGGAGCGCTTCCGTGGGCGTTCGGAATTATCTCAGCTCCGGCGGGGAGCATCGCCTGCGTGAAATTCGATTCCGGGATCCGCCCGGTGCGTCCCATCTTCGCCCATCGGTCATCAAGCCAGCGCACGATGGACTCGTCCAGAACCATCTCGCGGCCGAACAGCTCGGCGATGGCGCTCTTCGTCATGTCGTCTGCGGTCGGACCAAGACCTCCGGTCGTGATGACTCCTTCGCTACGCTCCAGTGCTTCGCCAACCGCCGTCGCGATGGCGTCAGGCGAATCACCTACCGTCGACCGCCGCGCGACGCCAACTCCAATCGCAGCGAGTTCTCGCGCGAGATGAGCGGCATTGGTGTCGACCGTGAAGCCGAGAAGAAGCTCGTCTCCGATGGTTACGACTTCGATCTTCACCTTTTCAGCCGGTCACGACCCGACCGTAGCGGACGATGTATAGCCAGAGCGAATAGAGCGTAAGGAATACGGCTGCGATCATCGTCACGACTCCCACGATCCCGTTGAACCAGGCGAACGATTGCCACGGAGCCGTGTCCCACCCGCGGCTCGCCGCGTAGGTCGCCGCGAAAAACCAGAAGTACGCCGAGCCCACCCACGTGCACTGGAACGCCGTCTTCCATTTGGCCGGTCCGATCGCCCCGATGACCACACCCTTCCTCGCGGCCACCTGGCGGAACACTGTCATCAAGAGCTCGCGTCCGATCACGATGGCTACAATCCACCATGGCAAACCGACGTCGCCCCATGGAGTCCGAAACGGAAACTGATGCGCCGCGCCGAGCGACTCGCGATCCGGAGAGAACGGGTCGGACTCCGGCGACATCAGGATGAACATGGGAATGAGCGTCGCGAAGAGAAGGAGCTTGTCTGCCAACGGGTCGAGCAGACTCCCCAGGTCCGTCACCAGGTTTCGCGTTCGGGCGAGCTTCCCGTCATAGTAATCCGAGACGGCGGCCACTATGTAAATGACAAAAGCGGCGAGGCGGACAGCGGCGGACGTCATGAACGGCAGCGCAGCAATCAGCGGCGCCACGAGTATACGACAGACGGTTATCGCGTTCGGGAGATTCACCAGCGAGGGCGCGTCAGGCCAGTGCCTTTAGCACCAGCTTGCTGACCGCCTTCAGCGTGTCGAAGACTCCGTCGCCGGCGACAGCGACCGCTTCAAAATGCGGCGCGCGCTCGACCCACTCTCCACTGGAGAGCTGCTCCACGAGGTTCTGGCCGGCGTGATAGGGATCGGGCGTGACTCGAGCCTTGGAAGGATCGGCCGGCTCCCAGCCGGGATTGAGCGCCGCCTGCAGCTCGGCAACGGGAGCCGCATTCGGAAGATCCCGCTTGTTGTACTGAATGACAAACGGCATCCGCGTCAGATCGTAGCCGTACTCCGCCATGTTGTCGTAGAGGTTCTGCATCGATTCCAGATTCGCCTCCATCCTCTCCATCTGCGAATCCGAGACGAACACAATTCCGTCCACGTTTTTCAGGATGAGCTTCCGGCTGGCGTTGTAGTAGACCTGGCCGGGAACCGTGTAGAGATGGAAGCGCGTATTGAAGCCGCGAATCGTGCCGAGGTCTACGGGCAGGAAATCGAAGAAGAGAGTCCGCTCTGTCTCGGTTGCAAGTGAGATGAGCTTTCCTCTCGTCTCCGGCTTCACCTTGCCGTAGATGTGCTCGAGGTTAGTTGTCTTGCCGCCGAGGCCGGGGCCGTAGTAGACAATCTTGCAGTTGATCTCGCGCGCCGCGTAGTTGATCATCGACATTGCCGTTCTCTCCTTACCAGTTGAACAGCTCGTCGATCTCGTCGCCGGCGCCGGCGAGGATGTTCGGCTGCATTGTCCCGCCCGCTCGCGCGCGCGCGAACGCGCGATCGAGGTGACCCGTAAGCTCCTCAACCGCCGGCTTCATCTTCAGACGAACGAGCCCGATCGGCGTGCGATTGTCGAACAGCACTACGAGAATGAGCCGCCGTGCAATGTCGGCCACGTACATCGACTCGCGCTCCCCCTGGTGAAAGAGTGTGGTGAAATCAGTCTCGCCGATGAGGCGGGCGAGCTGGTCGTTGGCGCTGAAATCCGCGGCCGTGAGCGTCGCGAAGGTTACGGGATCGAATCCCAGCGGCTCTCCGACCGTCGCGACGAGCTGGCCGGAGCGGTCGACCAGCAGCGACGAGCGAGCGCCGGTCTCCGCCAGAAAGCGTGAGATCGTTCGCACGATGGCGTTGAGGTCATCTTCTTCGAACGACCAGCTGCTTGCCGCGGGCTGCATGTTGGCTTTCAGGAAAGCGTTTTTTCGAGTCGCCGCATGAGCGAGACACCTCGCCGTCTCAGCAATGGACTGTGCTCCCACGCGACGTACTCGCGAAGGAGGCGCGCAGTATTGACTGTTGGGCGCCCGCGAAGATAACTGAGAGCCGCAAATCGCCTGAGAGGACGGGCGCTGAAGAGGTCACGGCGATACTGGCGTTGAACGCGGCTCCATGTCACAGCTCCACAGGCCGCACCGGCAACGAAGCCGAGCAGAGCCAGTTGTCTGGCTCGATTGCTAGTCACATAGCCCGCCGGGCGGTAAGCGCTTGCGCAATCGTTACTCCGTCAGCGTACTCGAGGTCGCCACCCACCGGGAGACCACGTGCGATACGCGTCACCGTGAGCTGATAGGGCAGCAGCTTGCGCTGAACGTACAACGCAGTGGCTTCGCCCTCAATGCTCGGGTTCGTCGCGATGATCACTTCGCGCACACTCCCGCCCGAGACGCGGCTCTCGAGCTGCGGGATCGTAAGATCGTCCGGACCCACGCCATCCAGCGGCGACAGCCTTCCGCCCAGCACGTGATACACGCCCCGATATTCGCCGGCGCGTTCGATCGCACCGATGTCAGCGGACTCCTCGACGGCGCAAATCAGCGCCGGGTCGCGGCGGACGTCACGACAGATTGCGCACACTTCCTCTTCCGTCAGGTTGAAGCACTGCGAGCACGGCCGAACCTTCTCGGTGAGCGTTGCGAGCGCGTCGGCGAGACGCCGGCTCTGCTCGGCGGGTTGTCGAAGCAGATGGTAAGTGAGTCGGAGGGCTGTCTTTCTTCCGATGCCGGGAAGCTTGGCCAGCTCCCCGACGAGAGCGTCTATCGCGGACACTCTAGAAGGGCATCTTGAACGGGAGGTTCAGGCCGCCCGTGAGCTTCGACATCTCCTGCTTCGCGAGCTCCGCGGCTTTTTGCTGCGCCTCCCGCACCGCGACGAGAACGAGGTCCTCGAGCATCTCGACATCGGCGGCGTTAACGATCGAGGTATCGATTCTGATCCGCGTGATCTGTCCCTTTCCGTCAGCCTCCACGGTGACCATGCCACCGCCGGCGGTCGCTGTCACCAACATGGCCTGAAGCTCGTCCTGAATTTTTTCCAGCCGGCCCTGCATCTGCTGGGCCTGCTCGAGAATCTTGTTGAAGTCAGCCATTTGTGGTTGTGTGTGGCGTCAATCGAGCAACTCGAGATCGAGAAGATCGACAGCCGCATCGAGCACCGGATCGTTGGCGCGAAGCGCCGCCAGCCGCTCGGCGCGAACTGTTTCCGTGGTAAGCCTCGCGCGCTTCGCCTCGCTCGCGGTTTCCTCATAGCCGGATTTCCAGTCGGCGCCGGGATCCGGTACCGATGTAACTGCCGGCCCGCCCAACGAGGTCGCCGTGCGGGACGCGGCGTCTGGAGGAGCAGCGTACGGCGCACGAGCCGGCGGCTCAGCGGGGTGGGGTCGCGCCGGAAACGCGTCGCCTACCATCGCCGCGCGGCGGGTTTCACGCTCCACCGCCTTGGAGCGCGAACTGCTGCGAGCCGGTGCAGCCGCCGCGCTGCCACCGGACCCTTCTCCGCCGAGGTTGCGCAAAACGTCCTCGATCGAGAGAGCGCGGTCGAACAGTGCGAAGCGCACGAGGAGCATCTCCACCAGCAGCTGCTGCTGCGAGCTCTTCCGGAATTGCATCTCCATCGCGGCCAGCGTCGAGAGCATGCGGAGCAGGTCGGCCGACGAAAAATGTTCGCGGTGGGCTTCCAGAGCCGTGCGCGCGGCAGGTGAGATGCCCTCGGTCGATCCACCGAGGATGAGAGCGAGCTGCGCACGGAGCATCTCGCCGAGCCCGCCAAGAAAAACGCCGAAGTCGACTCCCGCGTCGGCGAGCCTGCGAACGGTCTCGAAAACTTCTCCCGCCCGGCGCCCGGCAATCAGGTCTATCACGCTCAGATACTCGTCTTCGGCGACGAGGCCGAGCGCGATGCGCACGCGATCCGCCGTTACGCCTCCCTCCCCGAGAGACAACACCTGATCTGCGAGGCTCAAGGCGTCGCGCATCGATCCGTCGGCGGCGCGCGCGATCATTGCCAGCGCCTCGGGACTGTACTCCAGTCCTTCTTCGCGCAGAACGGCCTCCAGACGCGATACGATGTCGGACATGCCGATGCGCTTGAGATCGAATCGCTGCAGGCGGCTCAGCACCGGGGCGGCGGACTGCGCTATCTTCTGCGGCTCCGTCGTCGCGAACACGAAGACAACGCGGGAAGGCGGCTCCTCCAGAATCTTGAGAAGCGCGTTCCAGGCTTCACGCGTGAGCATGTGCGCCTCGTCGACGATGTAGACCTTGTAGCGATCGTCGCCCGAAGGAGCATACATCGCGCGCTCGCGCAGCTCACGCGCATCGTCTACGCCGCGGTTGGACGCGGCATCGATCTCGACGACGTCGAGGCTCGAGCTCCCGCTCCAGATGCGCTGGCACGACGTGCAGACTCCGCACGGCTCGCCGTCTGGCTGCTTGTTCTCGCAGTTGAGGGCCATCGCCAGGACACGTGCAAGCGTTGTCTTGCCGACGCCGCGCGGCCCGCAAAGGAGATAGCCATTGGCTACTCGTCCGCGCTCGATTGCGCCGCGCAAAGTGTTGGAGACGTGCGTCTGCACCGCCACGCCGGCGAAGCTTTTAGGGCGGTATTTCCGGGCGAGCGCGAGCGACATTGAGGAGGGGAAATACCCCAGGCCTGACGGAGCAACGTAAGACACCGCACGCCGCTGCTACCTTCGGGGTCCTGACGGAGTTAGCGGGCCGACGCCCTCCGGGACCTGGGGCACACGAAATATAACCTTGGGAGAAACGACAACAACAACTGCAACGGCAACAGCGATTCCTAAGAAAACAAAAAAGGCCCGCCACGCATTATTCGAGCGGCGGGCCTCTTCAGGTGCGAAAGGGACTTTACCTCTTGATCTTGACGGTCGGGACCTTGATGCTGGCCGTGTCCTTTCTCACGTCGATGTTCGGAACCGCCACCTGCGCTGTGTCCGTGCCGACTTCGATCGTCGGAACGTTCAGCGTGTCGGTCTGCGTGCCGACTACGGGCTTCTCGACTTCGAGATCGCCGCTTTCAGTTTTCGAGCAGGCGGTAACTGAAACGGCCAGTAAGGCCGCCACTGCCAATAGCTTTACCACGAGAAGCCTCCGAGGCTGGTTGAATGATGCGTTACCGCGAATGTATGGCAACCTTCGTTCCAGAAATGCGCCCATCATCAAACATTAAAAGGTCTTAATCTTCGAACGCTTCTCGCTGAAGTCTGCGCACCCGTCGCAGCTCGTAAACCTGAGCCACCTCCCCGCCTAAGATGAAGATCATCGCCGCGTAGTACACCCACACCACGATGATCACCACGGCCGCGACCGTTCCCTGGTAGAACGATCCCGGATTGAACGAGTACACGTACGCCCCGAAAAACCGCTTCGCCGCCTCGAACATGAAGCTCGTGAACAGCGACGCTATGAACGCCGTCTGCCACCTGATGTGCCTGTTCGGAAGAAACTTGTAAAGGGAAAAAAACATCAGTGTGATGAAGGCGAACGCAATCGCCTGACCGATGTTGTACTCGAGGGCGCCCATCATGTCCTTACGCAGCCCCAGCTCGCCGAGAATCAGCAACCCCCGAGTCGTCGCCAGCGCGAGGTAGGCGCTCAAACCGGTGTAAAGGACCAGAAGGAGTGTCGAAACAATCGTGATCTGCACGTCGAAAATCTTGCCGGCGACGATGCCGCGATCGGAGTCGATGTCGAAGATTGCGCATAGTACGCTGCGCAGCGATCCGAAGAGGCGCGTCGAGAACCAGATGAACGCGATGACCCCGTAAATACTGATCGCGCCACGCGACTTTATTATCGGAACGAGAATCGCGCCGATCGGCGACGGCTGACCGGCCTCCTGCGGCGGCAGAAACCGGTCGACGATCGTGTTTATTTCAGCTGAGGTGACGTCCGCGCTTTGATTGAGGAGGTACGCGAGGCCAGTAGCAAGGAGAAGAAAGAACGGGACTGCCGCGAGGAGCAGGTTGAACGCGATGCCCCCGGCGAGAAAGAAGACGTTGTCCTCTCCGCTATTGTCCCAGACGCGTTGCGCATAATCGCGGAAAGTCCAGCCGATCCGGACGTGGAACGGCCGCTCTGCCACTAGCTCTCTTTATACGCGGCCTTCGTCTCTGCAATACGCTGCTCGAGCTCGACTCGCGCCTGCTGTGCAGCTGCCCGTCCGGCGTCGACGGCATTCGTGACCTGTCGCCGCTTGAGCTCGACTGCATCCCGTGCGGCGTCGATGCGCCCCTCGACCTTGTCCTTCGCCTGCTGGAGCGTGTTGCCAACAGATTCCGTGATCTCGGACACGAGATCCTGCGCCTGATCACCGACCTCGCGGGCGCGTCGCTGCAGATCGCGCCGCGTCTCTTCGCCCGTCCTCGGAGCGAACAAAAGCGCGACCCCCGCACCGACCGCCAGGCCAAGCAGGAACGATCCGATGCCAGGCTGTTTCTGTTCTATGACTACGTACGGCTCGTCATCGTCCCAATCGTAATCAGACATTCTCGCTTTCTCCTGAGATTAACGCTTCTTGGCCTTGCTCTTCGCCGACGCGCCCCGTGCGCGCGAACTGCCTGCCGCCGCTGGCGCCTGCGCGCTCGCGGTTCCACCCGTACTGTCGTGGTGCGCGCCGTTCGTGCGGATCAGCGACGCAATCTCCGCCCGCACATCCTCCGGCGAGATACCCACTATTTTCGCCGTCCGGCTCGCGTCGCCGCTGGTTGACGCAAAGGTTCGAAGCACGAGCTGTTTCTTCGTGTCGGCGAGCGAAGCGCCCTCGGGCACCGTCATCGGCGCAGTTCCCTCGGCCGCAACTCGAAGATGCCGGGGCATGATGTCCACGGCCTCGATCCGGTCTGACCGCGTCATGATGACGGCACGCTCGACGGCGTTTTTCAGCTCGCGCACGTTGCCCGGCCAGTTATGCGATAGAATCCATTGCCAGGCAGCCTCGTCGAACCCGGTGATCTTCTTGCCGTTCTGCTGGGAAAAACGTCCCAGAAACTCGTTGGCGAGCAGCTTGATGTCGCCGGCGCGATCGCGAAGCGGCGGCAGGAAGATCTCCACCACGGCCAGTCGATAGTAGAGATCATCGCGCAGCTCGTTCTCGGCGAGCGCTTCCTGAAGATCGCGGTTCGTTGCGGCGACGATGCGAATGTCGACGGTGATCTCCTTCTTGCCGCCCAATCGCCGAATGGTTCTGCTCTCGATCGCGCGAAGCAGCTTCACCTGAATATCCGGGGGCATCTCGGCGACTTCGTCGAGGAAAATCGTTCCTCCGTCAGCCATCTCGAAGGCGCCCGCCTTTTCGTTGGTCGACCCGGTGAACGCGCCCTTCTCGTGCCCGAAGAGCTCGTTCTCCAGGATGTCCTTTGGCAGCGCAGCGCAGTTGAGGGCGAAGAATGGTCCCTTGGCGCGATCGCTCTTCGTATGAAGCGCCCGCGCAACGAGCTCTTTTCCGGTTCCGGATTCGCCGAGAATCAGCACGCTCGCGGATGAAGGCGCGACTGCATCGATAATCTGGTAGACGGCGCGCATTTCCTCGGACTGCCCACTCAGCTCACCGTAATGCGTGAGTCCCTCGAGCTTCGATGAGAGCTCGCGGTTTCTCTGCTGGACCGTGAACTTCTCGAGCGCCTTCGGTATCAGTGCCTTGAGACGATTGAGCTTGTCGGCGTTGAGAGGCTTCTCGATGTAGTCATAGGCACCCTCTCGCATCGCCTGCACGGCGGAGTCGACGGTGCCCTGCCCCGTCACAATTATGCATTCGGTAGGGATGCCCAGCCGCTGGAGCTCCTTGAGGAGTGCCAACCCATCGAGCTTAGGCATCATCAAATCCGCCAGCACGAGGCCGAAGCTGTCGGCGCCCAGATAGTCGAGTGCTTTTTTCCCGTCCTGCGCAACGACGACTTCGTAACCTTCGTCGGACAGTACCGCGCTGAGCCCTTTGGTGATCGACAGCTCGTCGTCCGCAATGAGAATCTTCGGAGAATTCATTCGTGTTTTTTGTTTGCTGCGCTGCTTGGTTCAGGGAAGCTTAATATAACCGTCTCAGCGTCAGACGTTTCCGCGGAAAAGCCGACCGCCATGCCGAGCACCGTCAATGACGGAAGGACGCGTTCTGCAATGCCTGGCTCGAGCTCGAACCGAAGCGTTTCGGGCGAAGTTGACACAGCGGAGCATCGCAGCCTGCCGCCGGCGTCGATGGCACCGACGATCAGCGAGAGGAGCGCACCGACACCCTCGGTCATTCGCACCGAGGCCTCGCCCTGAGCGGCTGCACTCTCCGCGAATGCAAGCACGTCTTCATTGTTACCCGAGCGCGCCAGACGACTTCGCACGACCTCGACATTTACCACCAGACCGTTCAGAGCGTTCCGCGACTCGTGTACAGAGCGTCGCGCGATAGTCCGAAGCTGCGGGCCGCAGTCCGATGCGGCGCGCGGACCGAGGTCAGTCACTTAGGTCGGCGTCGTCGGGCGCCGCCGCCACGACGGCGATGTCCTCGTGGGGTTGCGGTTTGTGCTGGATCACGGGCGTCACGAATCGCGATACGATGTCCTTCGTGCCCCCTACTGCAAGCTGGGTGAAGAGAAACTCGAATTTGCGGTCGTAGGCTTCCGCCAGTGTTCGCTTCGCTTCCGCGGGCAAATCCCAGAAGCGTCTCTTGAACGGGCCAAGCGCCTTCTTTCGCGTCTTGTAGTAGAACTGCTCATCCGAATCGGCCGGTTTGCGCTCATCCTTGGCGTTCTCCCCGAGCCACGCGTAAATCTCGTCGCGCAGCTCGGCCGGCAGCTGATCGTACAGCATCGTCTGGAAATTCGTCGCCAGGTGAATCTCGGCTGTCTCCGTACGCGGGAAGTTGTGGAAAGCCGCGTCGGGCAGTGTCGAGGCCCCGTGCTGCACCGCTCCGGCCAGTCCGTAGCGTTCGCGGGCGACAGTCGACAGAAGCTCGAGGGTGCCGAAATCGATCTGCACGTCGGCGATCGTGCCGTCGGCGAGCACGACTCCCCCGTGGGTCGTTCCCGACTGCACGCTGATCTTGGACAGGCCTGGCGCATGCGGCGCAAGCTTCTTCAGCGTGCGGTTGAAACCGTCCATGTACGCGTGGAGCTCCTCGACCGTGCTGTTCTCGGTTCCCACTTCCCCAATCTCGCCGCCGAGCGAGATCGTCATTCCTTCCGGCTGCAGGTCGCGGATGAAAGTGGCGATGTCGGCCGCCTGCTCGTAGTTCGTTTTCTGCTGCTGGTCGAGATCGGGCTTCGAGAGGTCTACGAGCGTGGAAGTATCGATGTCGATGTTGTAGAACCCAGCCGCGACAGCCTCCTGCGCAAGCTGCTTCACTGCGTTCACTTCGCCGCCCGGATCCGTCGCGAACTTCTTGACGCTTACCTGAAAGTGGTCGCCCTGAATGAAGACCGGTCCGCGAAATCCTTCGCGAAGTGCCGCCGCCAGAATCACCGCGACGTACTCTGGCGGCCTTTGCCCGGTGTACGCGATCTCCGAACGGGCGATCTCACAGATGAATGCTCCCGCCTGGAGCTTGTTGGCAGTGCGGAAGATCGAGCGAGCTGTGTCGTAGCTCATGCCGCGGACGTTGATTGCGGGAACAGTGAATCCGCCCGCTTCGCCGCGGCCGCGCGCGATGTACAAATCGTGAATCGACGAGGGGACTACGCCGACGCTCTGGCCTATCTCCCAGATCAGCCAGCGGGCGTTGTCGCGGCTGTCCTGGTCGCCGAACACCGCGGCATAGGCAAGGCGGTCCATCGCCGGGGATGCGATCGCGGATTCATCGTCGATCGAGATCGTGCCGTCGGTGACTGTCACCGCTCCATCCATTATCTGAATCTGTTCAATCATCGTGTCGGAAAGTTGACGTGAAATGCCGCCGGTGCAAAGGCCTCAAACGCTCCATCGCGGATCGGGCTTGGGTAATGACTCCCATTCTCTTTTCGCCGCATCAGCTCCCGGGCGTCCGAGCAGCGCGTAGGCGAACTGCTTGCCCAGCTCCACGCCGGGCTGATTGAATGCATCGATGCCATAAAGCTCACCCGCGAATGCGGTCGCCACCTCGAAGAGCATCATGAGCCCGCCGACATGATGTGCATCGACCTTGTCCACATGAATCGTGAGGTTTGGGCGTCCCCGTTTAGCCAGCGCGCCCGCCGTTGCCCTCTGCTCGACGTCGATCAGCTCGCCAAGAGAGTGTCCGCCAAGATATCCGAGCTCCTTCACGTCTGCGAAGGTCCTTGGGATTTCGAGATCGACGGCGCGATCCGCGACAGTGATGAAAGTCACTGTCTTGTTTTTTGGACCTTCCATGAAGAGCTGAACCTGACTGTGCTGGTCGGTGGCTCCAAGGGCAGCAAGCGGCGTGGAGCCGACCGAGCCGCCGCTGGAGGTATGCTTGCCCAGGCTCTCCGCCCACAGCTGTACGAACCACGCCGCAAAGTCGCGCAACGGATCCGAGTAAGGCATGAGGACGCTGATCGCCTTGCCGTGGCGCGTGTCGGAAAGCCATTGCAGCACAGCGTAAATCCCTGCGGGATTTCGCATGAGCTCTACGGCGGCGCAGCGGTCAGCCATCTCTTTCGCGCCGGCCAGAAGCGCTGAGATGTCGATTCCAATGAGAGCCGCTGGGAGCGTTCCCACGGGAGTGAGGACGCTGAAGCGCCCTCCCACGTTTGCCGGAATGTCGAGTGCCGGAATCCCGCGCTGTGCTGCCAGCGGCCGAAGCGCGCCCTGCGCCGGATCGGTGACGAACACGAAGTGCCCGGCCGGCGGCAGTCCAGCTTGTGTGATCCGATCGTCGACGATCATGTATTGCGACATGGTCTCGGCCGTGCCGCCCGACTTGGACGTGACGATGAACAGCGTACGCGAGAGATCGAGCCGCTCGAGTAGAGCCGCAATCGTCTCAGGGTCCACATTGTCCAGCACCTGGAGCCGTGGAAAGCCACCGCGAGCTTCCGTGGAGAGCATGTTCCAGCCGCTTGGACGAAGCGCAGTTCTAAGCGCGATCGGCCCCAGCGCGGAGCCGCCGATTCCGAGGATGACGACGTCGTCATAGCGTCCCCGCGCGCGCTCCGCGAACTCGAGCGGCTGATCTCGAAGGGCGCTGTCGGTCGCGATATCTACGAAGCCCACTGTTCCTGAGGAGCGGAGACGCGCGAAACCAGTGTATGCGTCGGCAAAGTGCGCAGCGCTTTCCTGCCACTCGCTCTCTGGAATTCCGCCAACAGCCTCGCCGATCATGTTCGAGTACTCGATGCGAATCGTCATATCTCTCAGTCGATGCGTACAGTCAGACCGTCGAAGGCCGGCGTGATTCCTCGGGGAAGCTCGGCCTCCAGATCGGCGTGGAAGTTGTCATGTGTGAGGTGGGTGAGGTAGGTGCGCTCGGCGCCGATACTCTTCGCCGCTTCCACCGCTTCAGGTATGCTCAGGTGCGTCGGATGACCCGTGCGGAAAAGCGCATTGATCACGAGCACGCGCGCGCCCGTGAAGACAGCGATGGCGTCCGATGGGATCGCCTTTGCGTCCGTGACGTACGCGAGCGGGCCGATGCGATATCCGAAAACGGGAACCGGTCCATGCGGAAGGGCGACCGGTACGACGTCGACGTCGGCGATTCTCACGCGCTCGCGGTCGGCGAGCGGAATGGCCCGCCCCTCTGGCTTCGACGTTCCGGGAAGCGCGCGCACGCTCTCATCGAAAATGTAGGCGAAGCGGCGTGCGAGCCGCGCCAGTGAATCCGCGGGACCATACATGTCGAGTGGTGCATCACGGCGATTGGAGATCGAGCGAATGTCGTCGAGGCCATGCGTGTGGTCTGCGTGATCGTGCGTGAACAGCACGGCGTCGACACGATCGATGCCGGCAGTGATGAGCTGCATTCGCAGCTCGGGGGGCGTGTCCAGCAGTAGTCGCGCTCCCTGATCGGTCTCCACCACTGCACCGACTCTGCTGCGCTTGTCACGCGGATCGGGCGAATGGCAGACAGGACACCGGCATCCGATCTGTGGCACGCCGAAGCTCGTTCCCGTGCCGAGAAAGGTCAGCTTCATCCGGACTTCCGGCTCAGATTGTCTCGACCTTGAGCAGGTTCGTAGTGCCCGGCATGTCGAACGGAACTCCGGCAGTGACGATGATGCGATCGCCCGGCGTGGCGAGCTGCCGCTCGACCACAGCCTGCTTCGCCCGCTGCATCATCTCGTCGTAGCTGTCGCAGTGGGGCACGAGCACCGGGATCACGCCCCACACGAGTGAAAGCTGGCGATACGTGCGCGCCTGATCCGTCAGCACAAGAATCGAAACGCCGGGCCGATGTGACGCGACCACGCGCGCCGAGAAACCGCTCTTGGTGAAAACCACTACGAGTGGCGCTCCCAGCATATCGACGGCCGCGGACGTTGCAGCCGCGATCGCGACTTCCGTCGGAACGACGTCCACAGCGGTGCTGGGCTGGGCACGAGCGCGAGTCTTTGGAGGAGGATGCTTCTCCACCTCCGCGATGATTCTCGTCATCGCTTCCACGGCCAGCCGCGGATAAGCGCCTGCCGCAGTCTCCGCCGAGAGCATCACCGCGTCGGTACCGTCGAGTATCGCGTTGGCGACGTCGCTCGCTTCCGCGCGAGTGGGTCGCGGGTGCTCCACCATCGACTCGAGCATTTGCGTTGCCGTGATGACCGGCCGGCCCATCCGGTTTGCCAGGCTGATGATCCGCTTCTGAGCGCCGGGAACCTCCTCGAACGGCAGCTCCACGCCGAGATCCCCGCGAGCGACCATGACCCCGTCGGCTGTCTGAAGGATGCTCTCGATGTTCGCCAGCGCGACATCCTTCTCGATTTTCGCAATTATCAGCAGCTCCTTCGGCACCATCGCGCGAAGCTCATCGATGTCCCGCGCGCGACGCACGAAGCTCAGCGCCAGATAGTCGAGTGACTGGTCGATGGCAAATCGGATATCAGCTTCGTCCTTTTCGGTGATGGATGGGGCTGACACCTGCACGCCGGGCAGGTTGAGACCCTTGTGCGCGTTGATCTCACCCGGATGCAGCACCCGCGCGCGCACCTTGGGAGGTGTGACCTCCATCGCCATGAGCTCGATGAGGCCGTCGTCGATGAGGATCCGGTCACCGACGTGGACGTCGGTAGCCAGGAGATCGTACGTGATCGGGATCTCGCCGGCGGAAGTCTCCTGACCTTCCGGAACGAGAACGACATCCTGGCCTTGAGTCACCGTTCGCGGAGCAGTGAGGTCTCCCACGCGAATTCGCGGCCCCTGCAGATCGCCGATGATCGCGACCGGCACCTCCATCGACTTGGCCAGGCGTCGGACCATCGCGATCATGTCGGCGTGCTGATCATGCGTGGCGTGCGAAAAATTGAGGCGGGCCACGTTCATGCCCGCCTCGATCAGCCCCTGCACCGTCTCCTCGGTCGAGCTCGCCGGCCCGAGCGTGCAGACGATCTTCGTGCGCGGTATGTAGACGGCAGTCACTTCGAAGTCGGCACCAGCGCGCTCATTTTCCTTGCGATCCCCGCGGTGAGCGAATCGAACGACTTCTGGAAGCTCGCAAGACCTTCACGAAGCAGCGTATCGGTCACATCCTTCATCGAGATGCCGACGGCTTCGACCTCGCGCAGGAGACCTTCTGCTGCCCCCAGCCGCTTGTCGACACTGCGCTCGACGACTCCATGGTCGCGGAACGCGTCGATCAGCTTCGGCGGCATGGTGTTGACGGTGTTCGGTCCAATCAGATCCTCGACGTAGATGACGTCGCGATACTCCGGGTTTTTCACCCCTGTGCTTGCCCACAGCGGCTGCTGAACCCGCCCACCTTTCTCGGCCAGAGTCTTCCACCGCTCCTCGGCGAATCGCTCCGTGAAGAGACGATAGGCAAGCTTGGCGTTGGCGATTGCGGCACGACCTTTCAACAGGCGCAAACGATCGGCATCGTCCGGCTTTGCGTTCTTGATCATCGCGTCGAGCCGCTTGTCCACTTCCGTGTCCACTCGGCTCACGAAGAAGCTGGCGACCGAAAAAATGCCGTCGATCGGCTCGCCCCGTCCTACCCGGTCCTCGAGGCCGAACATGTAGGCATCGATCACACGCGCGTGAGCTTCGAGGGAAAAGAGGAGAGTGATGTTGACGTTGACTCCGCGGCCAATGAGCTCACGGACGGCAATCGCGCCTTGGTCGGTGCCCGGAATCTTGACCATCACGTTCGGCCGGTCGACAGTCTTCCACAGCCGGCAGGCTTCGTCGACGCTCGTACGGGAATCGTTGGCGACTCCGGGCGACACTTCGATCGACACGTAACCGTCGCCCCCGCGCGTCCTCTGGTAAACGCCGCCGAAGATGTCACAGGCGCGCTGGACGTCCGTGGTTTCCACAAGCTCGAAAAGCTGCTCCGGCGTCAGACCAGGGTCGGCAGAGAGGAGCTGATCATCGTAGTCCGACCCTTCGGACAGTGCTTTCTCGAAGATTGTCGGGTTCGACGTCATGCCCGTCAGGGCGTCCTCACGGACGCGGCGCTCGAGGTCGCCGTTATGGAGCATCTTCCGGTCGATGTTATCGAGCCAGATTGACTGACCGAGATCCTGGAGCTGCTGCAGGCGATTGTTCGACATCGGCGCTTCCCTCCTTTCGGTCAATTTAGCGGAGGAGGCGGCGAGCCGCTTCGGCTCACTCCGATGGCGGCGGCAGACCTGCGAGACCTCTCACCCCGAGATATGATCGACATCCAGTCGTTCATCTGGGTGCAGGGCTCAGATGAATACGAGGAATAACGCGGCGAATTGCATCCAATGGACGCCTTCGGGAGTATTAGCAATGACGGGTATTCAATCCCTGTGACACGAGCCACCCCCGATTCCCGCGCACGTCCCGAGGCCCACGTATGACACGCATTACGAATCGACTCGGATACATCGCTATCGCCGGCGCCATGATACTCTCGTTTGCACCGGTTACGTCTCTTGGGGCACAGAGCGGCGTCGCATCACTGACCGCTCGGCGCCCGCTCAAGAAGGGCGATCCAGAGCTCAAGAAGATCCTCACGCCGATTCAGTACGCGGTGACGCAGCGCGACGCGACCGAGACGCCGTTTCGCAACGAGTACTGGGACAATCACGAGCCGGGCATCTACGTCGATGTCGTATCCGGCGAGCCGCTGTTCAGCTCACTCGACAAGTACGAGTCGGGGACGGGTTGGCCGAGCTTCACGCGGCCGCTCGAGACAAAGAATATCCGAACGAAGACTGACCGCACTCTGTTCATGGAACGCATCGAGGTCCGCTCGGCAGGCGCGAACTCGCACCTCGGGCATCTCTTTGACGACGGTCCCGCACCGGCAGGTCTTCGCTATTGCATGAACTCGGCGGCGATGCGGTTCATCCCGGTGGCGCGGCTCGCGGCCGAGGGCTATGGCAAGTACCTGTCTCTGTTTCAGAAGCAGGTAAAAAAGGCTGGCAAGTAGGGGTGTTTGCGTCGTTCACCGGCCCGCACGGAGAAAAAGCGGCGAATCGACGCGACGTCGCATGGAAGGATCGCCCCACAGGCTAGCCAGATCAGACTCGAGCTGCTCGACAGCCGCGGTTCCGTGCTCGGCCACGTATCGCGCGGTTGCTGACCATGTGCGGACGTATCCCACCAGCTCGACTAGCGTGGATTCCCTGGTCAGCGTCATTCGCGGAGTGGAGACTTCATCGAACGGAAACGGAACCGTGGCGTACCCCTCGAGTACCAGGCAGCGCTCGGGTAGCCAGTAGCTTTCGATCGTTCCTCGATTGAAGCGGTGGAGGATTTCCTGCAGCTCCGGGGTGTCGAGCACGGCATCGCCGTAACACCAGACGGCAATAGCGCCCCCCGGAGCCAGAACCCGCCTTACTTCAGCGAAGAACGGTTCAGGGTCGAGCCAGTGGAGCGCCTGCGCGACCGTTACGAGGTCGACTGACTGGTCAGGGAGCCCGCTCGCATCGGCCCGAGCGACGCGATACTCGATACCAGGCAAGGCCTCGGCTCGCACGATCTGTTCGGGGCTCGCGTCGGTTGCGACAACGCGGTCGAAATGGGCAGCAAGTCCACGAGCCGCCTGGCCATTTCCGGTGGCGCAATCCAGGGCAACTCTACGGAATCGGGGAAGCCCTGCGATAAACTCGAACAGCTCTTTCGGATACTCCGGCCGGTAGATCGCGTAAAGGCCGGCGCGGTCCGAGAAATGATCCTTGAAGCTCAGAAGTCCCGAGTTCGCATTTCCTTGAAGAACCGGTCGGCGCGATCGCGCTCCTTCAGGGTCTCCTCGTCAACCGGAATATCCGAGAGGTTCTTGTCGTACTTCTTCCCGAATCCCTTGGGAATGGAGGAAGTCGTGCCTGACTTTGCCGCGTTCTTTCTGGCAAGTGCAGCGAGCTTGCGTTTGTCCATGACCGATTCCGCGTTCGGTGTGTGATTGCGATGACGACATTAAAGGTAGCGAGTCGTCGAGACACGTCCACAGATTCAGCTTGTCTGAAACTGATGAACTTTCGGGGGAACTTTGAATCGCACGAGTAGACGACTGATCCTGCTCGCGGCCACAATCGTTGCGGGTTGTGGCGGACCGTCGGAGCCAACTGCTGGGTGTGCGCGCTACCCGCACTCCGAGTAGCCGCAGACGTGACACTTGGCGCAGCCTTCGGCGAACTCCATGGACGATCCGCAGTCGGGACACGTGCCGATGAAAGTCTCGCCGCCGGTCACCTTCTCGAACTCGTACTGCGCCTGCGACCCAGCTGAGTCGCTCGCGCCAGGGGTGCCGGGTGCGGCCGAAACCACCGGGGTGCCGTCGGGTGGCGTCTGCGCCCTCAGAAGCTCCTGCTGAATTCCCTGCTTCTCGCGCATCCAGTCCTCGAGGGCGATGCCGATTGCATCGGGAACGGAGAGAACCTTGTTCGGCCCCAGGCCCACGGCGCGGTCGGAGCTGATGCCGCGAAGCTGGCGGTGAATGGCCTGGATCGAGATGCCGGAGCGAAGCCCGAGTGAGATCAGCCGGCCAATGGCCTCCACGTCGGCCATCGCCGCGCCGCCGGCTTTGCCCAGATTGATGAACACTTCGAATGGTTGTCCGCGATCATCCTCGGTGATGTGAATGAACATCGTGCCGAGTGGAGTCTCCTTGCGGATGGAAGTGCCGCGCAGCGCGTCGGGCCGCGCGCGCTTCTGCCTGCGCTGGAGGTTTTCCGCCTCCACCTCGAAGAGCTGCTTCTTCAGGCGTTCGATCTCGGCGTCGAGCTCGGCGATGGTTCCCTTCAGATCACCGACTTCACCACGGCTTGCAGCAGCTGATCCGTCGGCCGGGCCTCCTCGCTCGGCTTTGGCCTTGTCGGTTGCACCCGTCGAAAGAACCTGATTGTCGCGCGACCCGTCGCGGTAGACAGTCACACCCTTGCACTTGAGCTCGTACGCCAGCTCGTAGATCGCGCGCACATCGTCGGGCGTCGCGGTGTGCGGGAAGTTCGTCGTCTTGGAGATGGCGGAATCGCAGTGCTCCTGGAAAGCAGCCTGCATTCTGACGTGCCACTCGGGAGTGATGTCATGCGCAGTGACGAACACGCGCTGCCACTTCTCGGGCACCTCGTCGAAATGGATGTGTCCCTGCTTGGCGATCTTCTCGATGAGCTCGTCGGAGTACCACCCTTCGCGCTTTGCGATCGCGAGAAAGTCCTCATTCACGTCCGGCATCATCACGCCGGCCTGGTTCCGCATGAACGCAACGGCGAAAAGGGGCTCGATTCCGGAGGAGCACCCCGCAATGATCGAGATCGTCCCCGTCGGCGCGACGGTGTTGACGTTGCAGTTGCGCAGCATCTGCATAGGACGGATCCGCTCGCGGGCGGGCCCGCGGGCACAGGTCTCGTCCGGCCCCCAGATGGAGCGTGCCCACTCGGGGAACGGACCGCGCTCGTCGGCCAGCCTCTCGCTCTCGCGCTTCGATTCGGTGTCCACAAACTGCTGGAGCTTGCGGCCAAACTCGACGCCCTCATCAGTATTGTATGGGATCCCAAGCTTTACGAGCGCATCCGCGAAACCCATCACCCCGAACCCGATGCGACGGATACGCTTGGAAAGCGCGTCGATCTCGGGAAGCGGATACTTGTTGACGTCGATGATGTTGTCGAGGAAGCGCACCGAGAGATGGATGTCACGGGCAAAAGCCGGCCAATCCATCGCCCCTTCCTTCACGTAGCAGCCGACGTTGATGGAGCCGAGGTTGCAGACGTCGTACGGAAGGAGCGGCTGCTCGCCGCAAGGGTTCGTCGCCTCGTACTGCCCTACGTGCGGCACCGGATTGTGACGGTTTGCTTCGTCGATGAAGAAGCAGCCAGGCTCGCCCGTCCTCCAGGCTCCGTCGATCATCTTGTCCCAGACTGCGCGCGCGTCGAGCTGGCCGGTGACCTTGCCATTGCTCGGGTCTACGAGATCGTAGCTCGTGCCCGCCTGCACTGCCGCCATGAACTTGTCGGTGATGGCGACCGAGATGTTGAAGTTCGTAATCTGCGTCAGGTCTTCCTTGCAGGTGATGAAATCCATGATGTCCGGATGGTCCACGCGCAGAATGCCCATGTTGGCGCCGCGTCGTGTGCCGCCCTGCTTGACCGCGTCGGTCGATGCGTCGTACAGCTTCATGAACGAAACCGGTCCCGAGGCGACGCCTGTGGTCGAGCGCACCATCGAGCCCTTGCCGCGCAGCTTCGAGAATCCGAATCCGGTTCCGCCACCCGACTGGTGGATGAGCGCCATCGAGCGGAGCGTATCGTAGATGCCATTGTGACCGTTCGACAGCGAATCTTCGACCGGAAGAACGAAGCACGCCGACAGCTGCCCAAGCGGCCGGCCAGCATTCATGAGCGTTGGC
>DASQFN010000107.1 GCA_035633115.1 Gemmatimonadaceae bacterium
AAGGACGGTGGTAAACAGCCGGCGCAATACTTGTGTGTGTGGGCCTTGCGCACGTCCTCGCTCAAGCAAATCCGACCGATCTCTGTTTCACGAAACCAGGATGGTGTTGGATTGGTTCAAGTACCTCGATGTGATAACAACTATCTTCACGCCCAAGAGGGAGTTTTCACACTATGTCGCATCAAGGCATTTGATGCTAGTGTCCTGTTGTGAAGAAAAGCGCAACATGTGAGCGGGTTTGTGCGGATCGGTTCTGGAGTAATCTGGAGCCGAGCGATGCCGTACGTGCGAACGCCATTGACCCTGACCGATGAGGAACGAAGCACACTGCAGCGCTGGGCGCGTCGGCCCAAGAGCAGCCAGGCGCTGGCCACGCGCTGCAAGATCATCCTGCTGGATGCCGAGGGCTGGAGCTACGCGAAGATCGGCGACAAGCTCGATCTGCGCCGGCAAACCGTGCTGAAGTGGCGCAAACGATTCCTGACCCGGCGCCTTGACGGTCTGCAGGATGATCCGCGGCCGGGCGTCAAACGCAGCATCACCGATGAGCGTGTGGAGGCGGTGATCACGCGGACGCTGGAAACCAAGCCGCCCAACGCGACGCACTGGAGCACGCGCTCGATGGCGGAGGCGGTCGGCATGTCGCACGGCAGCGTGCATCGCATCTGGAAGGCGTTCGGCCTGCAGCCGCACCGCGTCGAGACCTTTAAGCTCTCCAGCGATCCGCAGTTCATCGAAAAGGTGCGCGACATCGTGGGCCTGTACCTGAGCCCGCCGGAGAACGCGATGGTGCTGTGCGTGGATGAGAAGAGCCAGGTTCAGGCGCTGGATCGCACGCAGCCGCTGCTGCCGATGATGCCCGGTCAGGCCGAGCGACGCTCGCACGATTACGTTCGTCACGGCACCACCAGCCTGTTCGCGGCCCTGGATGTGCGAACGGGTCTGGTGATCGGGGAGTGTCATCGCCGGCATCGGCATCAGGAGTTCATCAAGTTCCTCAACACCGTGGATGAGGTGGTGCAGGCGACGGCCGCCGACGGAACCGCCGTGCATCTGGTGCTGGACAACTACGCCACGCACAAGACGCCGAGGGTCAAACGCTGGTTGCAGCAGCACCCGCAGTATCACGTGCACTTCACGCCCACCAGCGCCAGCTGGCTCAATCAGGTCGAGCGCGTGTTCGCGGAACTGACCAACAAGCAACTGCGTCGCGGCGTGCACACAAGCGTCGCCGCGCTGGAAGGCGCCATCCGCGCGTATCTCGATCACCGCAACGACGACGCCAAGCCGTTCGCGTGGACCGCCGACGCCGACCTCATCCTCGGCCGCGTCGAACGCCATTGTCAACGAATCTCAAAGACAGGACACTAGTGTTGCGGCGAGTGCGGAATCAGACGAAGACAGGTGTTCCGCGCATCGGTCGGGGCGGCGCACCGACGATCTTCGGTCCATGCGCCCCACATGACCTACGCCATGGCTTGGAGAATCCTGCGCGGGCAATCCCAGATTTCATGCGCGTTTGGTGCCGGCCAATCGATCGCCCGATACGCAAGTGCTGCATTGACCTGCACTTGCGCCAACC
>DASQFN010000108.1 GCA_035633115.1 Gemmatimonadaceae bacterium
GCAGGGAAACAGCTGCTGGCGACACTCAGACCCGCCGACCGGTTTCGTCTGGTGGATTTCTCGACGGACGTCCGGACATTCCGGGACGAATTCGTGTACGCGACAGCGCGCAATGTGGGGGCCGCGTCCGAGTATCTGGAATCACTGGATGCATCGGGCTCGACGAACATCTCCGGGGCGCTCGAGGAAGCGCTCAGGCCGGCAGTTTCTTCGGGACGGCTGGGCGTGGTCCTGTTCGTGACCGACGGTGAGCCGACGGTCGGAGAGCGGAATCCCGAGACCATCGCCGCTCGTGTAGCAACACTTAGAGGATCGCGCAGAATCTTCTCGTTCGGTGTCGGCGCGGAGCTGAATGCCGCTCTCGTCGAGCGGCTGGCGCTCGAGGGGCGCGGGACCGCGCACTTCGTGCGGCCGAACGAATCGGTGGAACGAGTGGTATCGATAGTAGCCAGCCGGCTCACCAGTCCGGTCGTCACCGACATGAAGGTGTACGCCGACGGCGTGAGATTGCTGAAAACCTATCCGACTCAACCGTCCGACATCTTCGCAGGGCAGGACTTCGTAATGCTCACGCGGTACGATCGCGATGGACCGACACGACTTCATTTCGCGGGCATAACCGCAAACGGGCCAGTCGAATGGAGCACCCGAGTGGTATTTCCGGCAAGCTCTCGCGAGAATTCATTCATCGCCCGTCTGTGGGCGACACAGCGCGTTGGGTATCTGAGCGCGGAGAAGCGACGGCATGGCGGATCGAGCGAAGTGGACGATGAGATTCGCGAGCTCGGGGAGCGATATGGCATACCGACGGAATTCTCGTCGTATCTGGTTCTCGAGCCGGGGATGGATCCGCGCCGGCAGCGCGGGGATGTGAATGCACCCCCACCCGCGGTGCTCCAGGGCCGTGTCGAGTCACGCGCGGTGACGCGAGATGCGCCGACTGCAAGCGCGAAGTCGACGTTCGAGTCGGCGCGTGTCTCAGCCGAACAGCGGGCTGCCACAACTTTGTCCGCCGCCGACGAGGCATCGGGAGTTTCAGGCAACAAGGAAGGACTTCGCCGGGTGGGCAACAGGCTGTTCGCAATGAGAGACAGCGTGTGGACCGATACGGGTCTCAAGGATTCGATGCGACGGGTACAAGTCCGTGCATACTCGAGGGCCTACTTCCGTCTGCTCGAGCTGCTGCCGGAGCTGCGCGAGCCATTTGCTGTGGGCGACAGAGTGATAGCTGCCGGTCGCTCCGTTGCCATCGAGATCAGTCCGATAGGCACCGAGTCGTTCACCGAGTCCGAGCTCAGAGATCTGCAATCCAGATGGTAATCACTTGAGCGACATCGACCGCCTTTTCCGAACCTATAACGCGGCTCTCGTGCGATATCTCACACGAAGACTCGGCGACCGTGACTGGGCGGAAGAGGTCGCGCAGGAGACATTCCTGCGCGCGCTGCGGCAGGAGTCGCTCACGAACGAAAGAGCGTGGTTGTTCGCGGTTGCGACGAATCTCGTATGTGACGAAGCGCGCAAGGCGTCTCGACAGCGGCGCCACCTTGCGCTTCTCGCGGAAGAAGAAAGAGAAACGAGTGTAGAGCCGGCCGAAACGACTCTCGAGCGAGCGCAGGAAGTGGCACTGGCGCGAAAGGCGGTCGACGCGCTGGCAGAGCGAGACCGTCTCGCGTTGTTGATGCGTGAGGAAGGGCTCGACTACTCGGAGATTGCGGAAGCGCTCGAGCTGTCGCCGGGATCGGTAGGCACGACGCTGTCACGGGCGCGGCGACGGCTGGTGGAGAGTTACGAGGCGCTTCAACGTGAGCGCGAAGCGAGGGAAAAGAATGCAGCATCCTGACGAAGGAACAATTCACTCCTGGATCGACGGGGAGCTTTCGCCGGAGCAGGCTCGCGAGATAGAAGCGCATGTTGCTGGCTGTCCCGAGTGTGCGGCGATGGTAGCCGAAGCCCGTGGACTCGTGGCGGCGTCGACGCGAATCCTGACTGCGCTCGACGATGTTCCGGGAGGCGTGATTCCATCCGTCCTTGATATCGCGCCGGCGCAGATCGTACGCCGGCGCTGGTACCAGCGGACCGACCTGCGCGCGGCGGCTGCATTGCTCTTCGTTGCCGGGGGTTCATTGCTCGTTGTCCGCCGAGGAGTGGATACGGAGTCGACGCGTGCCATGCTCGCAACGACGGACACCGCAAAAGAGCCGAGTGCGGCAGAAGGCGGAGCCGCGAAACCGCTCACCGGGAGGGAGCTCTTGCGGAGGTCGGAAGCGAAGTCGAGTGTGACAAGCCCGACAGATCTATCCGTGCAGCCCAAGGCGACGCTCGAAGCGCAATCCTCGAGACTCCAGGCGAGAGACGAGGCGCAATCGTCGGAGGAAGAGGGTGCGAGGGCACGAGCAGCCGATGTCGCGAATCCTCCGCCGGCTGTCGCGAATGCTCCGGCGCGCGCGCCCGTTGCACAGCTTGATGCACCCGCACCGCCAACGGTGGCAGCCCCGGCTGAAGGTCGGATGCTGGGGGCGGTCATCACGGGAGTCGCGGGAGATTCTAAGGTTGTGGATGCACCTGCCGCGGTGTCCGTTACGGCCGGAGCCGCGCCTCTGCGCGTTTTACGCGCGGACAGCACCGGCGGTATCAAGCGAACCATCTACGAAGTCTCCAAAGGCGTCGAGGTAACGCTCACTGAATCGCCAGTCGAGACCGTCGCAGAACGGAACGCTGCTGGTCGTCAAAAGGCTGCTGCTCCGCAGAGCTCGGCCCCGCCCACTGCACAGACGGAGACGAAGCAGCGCCAGGATGCACTCAGCGGTCGGGCCGCAGGAGCTGTGATGTCCGCACCGACTGCTGCGCTGAACAGCATCTCGTGGACTGAGCGTGGCCGGAGATTCGTTCTCACTGGACGTCTCACCACGAAAGATCTCGAAGCAGTCAAAGCGCAGCTCGCGCAGGCCAGGCGGTAACTACCTCGGCGGATCCAGTATTCGCTTGACCTCGGCGCGTGCGTCGAGGATGTGAAGGCGAGTCTCGCGATCGGCGGCGCGTGAGACCGCAGAGCGAAGAGCCTCATCGAGATCAGTCAACTCGCCACGCATCAACGCCCGGATATCCGTGTTAGGATCGGTCCCGACGCGCGCTCGAGACGGGCTGGTTCTGCTGCTCGTGATCACGATTGCCAGAGTCGGATTGATCTTGGCATCCGCCTGAGCCAGATACGAACGCTGCAACGCCCTGCGGAAGGGATCTATCGTTACGCCGGGGCGTGAAAGCTCCGCCCAGATGCCGGCCCTAAGGTCGGCAAGCAGCTCGGTGACGGAATAGACGTCGCTCGACCCCTTCGCTGATGAGGCCGCCAGCGCTTTGTATTCCGAGAGGCGGGCAAGCCGGTCGTTGTCGAGAACGTCAGTGAGAATTCGCGACTGCGCACTGCCGATGCGTCTAAGGGTTCCTTCAGGCTCCATTCGTCTCAGAATTCGGGTGTCGAGAAAAAACGAAGGAGTCGCGAAAGCATGCTCGTTCAGAAAGCGCATTGCAGCCTTCTGTCTCTCGCGCGGCAACGGAGTGAATCGCGGCCCAAGCTGTCCTCCGTATTTCTCCCGCGACTCGGCGCCGCCAATGACATTCACGACATGCTCGAGCTCCTGACTCCACTGATCGATGAGCCGCTGGTAGATCTCGATCAGCTCGGCGTTGTCCTCGCCCGGCCGGAGCGTGGCGGTCATCAGTAGCGGAACAACCCGGTGGATATTGCGCAGTCCATAACCGGTGGACTTCACTGCATCCGCGTCGCCTACGGCTTCGCTCTCGTCGCCCGGATCGGCGTTTGCGTCGCCGGAGGTGGAATGGCGGTACCAGGGAATGGTGTCCTGCATCTCCGCCCACGCGTTCAGCGTCGGCCGCTCTGCATCCGGTGTCCTTGCTCCCGGAACCGGCTTGTATCCCCACATGGTCGCAAACACATCGTATGGTCCGACGCGGGGGACGAGATCTGCGGGATCGATGCGATCCTCCGGCTGGGCCACGTAGTTGAGGCGAGCATAATCCATCAGCGACGGCGTGTGTCCCATCCTTCGCACCCAGGTAGCGCTTCTCACACTGTCGGCAGGGTAAGTCGAGCTCGCCTTCATGTTGTGCTGCAACCCGAGTGTGTGCCCCACTTCGTGAGCGACGATGTACTGCACCAGTCGGCCCATGAGCGGTTCGGGGAAGGGCAGGTGCTGAGCCCGAGGGTCAAGGGGTGAGACCTGAGTGAAATACCAGTTCCGCACGAGGTTCATCACATTGTGAAAGAGCCGTGCGGAGCCATTCATGATCTCGCCTGTCCGCGGATCGACCACAGTTGGGCCCATCGCGTTCTCAGTCGTCGAGGGCAACCAGCGGATCACCGTGTTACGGACATCCTCTGGTGACCATCGCGGATCCTCCGATGGCAACGGCGCATCCTTCGCGATTATCGCACGCCGGAATCCCGCCGCCTCGAATGCCGGCTGCCAATCCTCGATTCCTTTCTTGATCCATGGAATCCACTGCGCCGGTGTTGCAGGATCGATGTAGTAGACAATCGGCTTGATCGGCTCCGAGAGTGCCGAGTCGGGAAATTTCTTCTCGAGTCTCCAGCGGGTGATGTAAGA
Organism: Gemmatimonadaceae bacterium; assembly: GCA_035633115.1. Classification (NCBI taxonomy): domain Bacteria; kingdom Pseudomonadati; phylum Gemmatimonadota; class Gemmatimonadia; order Gemmatimonadales; family Gemmatimonadaceae; species Gemmatimonadaceae bacterium. The sequence goes on from DASQFN010000108.1 coordinate 4,629, forward strand.
GCGGGGAACTGCGCGTTGCTGTGGAGTGCCGTAGTCGGTTCGCGTGAGCGTGAAGTAGCCGACTCGCTTGTCTGCGAGGCGCGGCATCATTGGACGCTCGGGAAGCCGCACCATGCTCCAGTGTGCGAGGATGCTGGCCGCCGGTATCGGCCCGAGTCCACGCTGACCGTCGGGCAAATTGTCGGGCGTAGCCGTCTGCGTTGCCTCGACTTCGACATTGTCGGGGAATGCATCAATGCGCTCGATGAACGAGCGCTTCTCGTCGAAGTTTCCACGTGCACCGACGAATTCGGGGATGTTCGTCGTGTAGAGCCGAGTGACGTCGATCACAGCAGAGCTATCGCGTCCGTACGATTCGACTGGAAAGACTGCGACAATGGGCGGATAGCTCGCCTGCGTGACAGCGCGATAAACCGGCAGCACCGAATCAGCGGTGATCTCGAAGGTGACGCTGCGGAGGAGAACGCGATTGCCCTGCCGCTCCCATCGCAGAACTCGCGTCGTGAACTCGTCGCCGCCATAATTCGTTCCGCCACTCGCTCTGGCAAAACGACCCACGAGAAGCATGTCCTTGTTCAGCTCGCGGCGCGGGATCTCGAAGTAGAGCGTGTCGCCGAGCCTGTGTGTCCGGAACAGTCCGTCGGTTGAGCGGGCGCGGGCGGGGATGACTTTCGCATACGGCTTGAGCCCCGCAGCACGCTCGGCGCTGTCGGCGGCTTCCGCCTTCTTCTGCGCCGCGGTTTTCGGTGCGGGCGCGGAAGAGCGTTGGAAAACGAAGCATCCCTGTGCGCTCACAAGTAACGCACAGGCGGCGAAGAAGTATCGAATCACACTCGGCGAATGAAGCTGCGAATTGAAGGGTGCGGAGACGCGTTACAACGGGCTCGACGCGTCCACGAAACCGTCGATGGCCATCCCCATCGTGTGGTACCCCTTGTCCACATAAATGGTGGTGCCGGTGATACCACTGGCAAGCGGGCTGGACAAAAAGGCCGCCGTGAGGCCGACTTCGTCTGCTGTAAGCCGATCGGTGAGCGGGGAATTGACTGAGCAGTAATCAACCATCCGCTCGATTATTCCAATCGCGCTCGCGGCACGTGACGCGTAGGGGCCGGCGGAGATAGTGTTCACTCGCATCCCGTATTTTCTGCCGGCCTCGAAGCCAAGAGTCCGCGTGTCGCTTTCGAGCGCTGCCTTCGCGGACGACATTCCTCCGCCGTAACCGGGAATAACCCTCTCGCTGGCCATGTAGGTGAGTGAAAGCGCAGATCCTCCGCGCCGCATCAACGGCCCGAAGCGGCTGACCATGGATACAAGGGAGTACGCGCTCACGCTCACGGCGGCGAGATATCCAGCGCGACTCGTCTCGAGCAACGGCTTTTTCACTTCCGGCGCGTTCGCGAGGGAGTGAATGATGATGTCGAGCGATTCGTCGCCGAAATCCGTGCGCATCCTGCTGACAAGCCCTTCGACCGAGAAGTCGCCGGTGTCGCGGTAGCGCTTGTTGGAGCGGATATCCTCCGGGACATCTTCGAGGGAATCGAATGCCGCATCGAGCGGGTAAATCTTCTCGAACTCGAGCAGCTGCCCCGAGGACAGGCGCCGGGAGTCATCCATCTTCCCGCGCTCGAGGAGATTCATGAAGATGTTCAGCGCGGGCGGCCAGGTTCCCACGCATACGCTTGCGCCTGCTTCCGCCAGCGCCTTCGCTGCCGCAAACCCGTATCCGCCGTCGTCAGCAACTCCGGCAACGAGCGCTCGGCGTCCGGTGAGGTCGATGTTCAACATACGGGGGATATGTCCCTTTCAAACGAGAGCGGCAAGGGGTGCGATGCTTGCATTCCGCTCCATGGACATTTCCCGCAGATTCCGCAAATACAATGGAGCTCAAGTGTCTCGACTGATTCAGGCTGTTCTTTGCGCGTCACTGCTTGCCGGTGACGTCGCGGGAGCGCAGCCGGCCGACACGATCAGCGGAAAGAAACCATTGTTCACGTTGCGTGACGTTCTGATGGCTGGAGGTTTTACACTGGCGACGATCGGCCTTGCGCCTGCCGACCGGCAGCTGACCCGGGAGCTCCAGGCACCGGCTCGGCAATCCAACCGGCTTCTACACAGGAGCGCCACCGTTTTCCGCCTTTTTGGCAATCCGGGAAGCATGATGGCGGGAGCGGGTCTCTATCTTCTCGGGACAGCCAATGGTCAGCGACGCACGCAGGACCTGGGTCTTCACACCGTGGAGGCAATCGTCCTCGGGTTTGGCGCAACCGGTACGATCAAAATTCTGGCAGGTCGCGCCCGTCCGCGGATAAGTGAGAACGACGCGTCGAGGTTCCAGCTTCTGCGCGGATTGAAAGGTGAAGATTATCAATCGTTTCCCTCCGGTCACACGACAACAGCGTTCGCATTCGCCGCAACGGTAGCAAGCGAGACACAGCGCTGGTGGCCAAGGTCACGCTGGATCCTCGGTCCAATCCTCTACGGCGGTGCAACGTTCACCGGGGTATCCCGCATATACAACAAGGCGCACTGGGCGAGCGATGTCATGGCCGGCGCGGCAATCGGCACGTTCACGGGCCTCAAGGTGGTGCGTTATCAGCATTCGCATCCCGACAACTATCTCGATCGCAAGCTCCTGAGAGCGGGATTGATGCACGTGAACGGCGGCTGGACCCCGACGCTTTCGACAGTCGTTTACTAGCGCGTGCTGCTCAACGGGATCTTCATCATCGCGGAGGTCGGAGGCGAAGCCGGTGAGCAGATCAGGGCGATCAACGAGCGGTTCGATCCTCGTCTCGCCAGGTACAAGGCACCGCACGTCACTATAACGGGCTCCTCGGGAGTCGGCCCGATTCCCGGATCCGTCACGCCCCTCTACCTTGGGGAAAAGCTCGCGCCAATCACATCGACTACTCCGCCCATAACGCTGCGCTTCGGTCCACCGATGAGGTTCATGCAGACGGAGATAGTGGTTCTTCCGCTCGACCCTCATGGACCGCTGCGCGTATTCCACGACCGGCTCGCCGCGAGCGGGCTACCATTCGGCCGAGCACGATTTACGTTCAGCCCGCACTGTACGCTGAGTCTGTACCCGACGCTCACTGCCGACAGGGCGCGTGAGCTCCTGGCGCTTCGAGTACTCGCCTCCGTGCTGATCGATCGTGTTCAAGTTTTCCAGGCCCTCGATCCGCAGCCGTCACGCAAGCTGTTCGAGCTTCCGTTAACAGGTGGACCTGAAACGGGTTGAGCGCGCGTGGCGCTCATCGTGGATGCGGGCGATTGGCCGCGCGCTTCCAGGTCCTCGCGGCGTGGCCAGCGCGAGCTTCGATGCCCGCCCATTGCGAACCCTGTTCGTTCGCTACGAGCGCATCGGGGACATGATCATGGCGACGGGGCTGATACGCGTTCTGGCGAACGCTTCCACTTCGGGAAAGGTGGATGTCATTGCGAATCCAGCGACGAGACCGGTACTCGATGGAAACCCTCACGTCGACAGGGTTTTCGTTCTCGATCGCGGATCATGGTCGAGCTACCTCAGGCTCATGCGTCAGCTTCGGTCGGAGCATTACGATGTGATTGTCGATGGGCGCATTAACAACCCGCGTGTGTTCACGTCTACCCCGATGCTGATGCTCGCGGCCGGCGCTCCGTACCGTATTGGCGTGGGAGGCGGGAGCAACGATCTCGTCTACAACGTGCCGGTGCAGAGGTACGATCGATCGACTCCTTATATCGAAGGCTCGAAATCCCTGTCGCTTCCGTTCCGCGTGGATCCTGGGTCGGTAGACTGGCAGCCGGAGATTTTTCTTTCTGAGAACGAGCGGTTAGTTGCGGAGACTCACTGGGCAAGCGCTCGTGGACTTGGAACAGCCATAAACGGTCGCAGACTGCTTGTAAATCTCTCCGCGTCGGAGGAGAAGCGACGGTGGCCGGATGCCAGGTTCGTGGAAGTACTTCTGCGTGTGCGAAAGCAGGCGCCGACGCTTACGGTCATCGTCATCGGCTTGCCTGAGGAATGGGATCGTGTGAGTCGAGTCGCATGGCAGGTGAGCGCGTTGGCGGTTCCAACTCCACATCTTCGCGAAGCACTGGCGCTCGTTGGCACGTCTGATATGGTGTTTACCCCAGACACCAGTATCTCGCACGCGGCTTCGGCGTTCAGGAAGCCCGCCGTGGTGCTGCTCAAGCGCGAGCACCATCCGTATGCGCCTTACAATATTCCGGGAGAGAATGTTTTCTGGGATGGCAATGAGATTCAGGGGCTTCCCGTTGAGGTCGTGGCGGCTGCTGTCGAGCGGCTCGTGGATCGTTACGGCTCAAAATCACCGTAACTCGGAACAAGAGAACTGCGGACTGCGTAAGGACACTACGGACTGCGGTACTACACTGCGGACTGCGGAGCAAACAGGTGCGATTCGCCTTCAACGCTGTATTCGTCTCGTTCGTGTTGGCGACCGGAACCGATTGTGGCCGAGCTCCGGGTAGCGATCGAGAAGTATAGGAACGTGAAGACCGCGGAGGCCGATGGATTCAAGATGTTCGCCCGGCAGATCAAGAACCAGCGAGTGTATCACTTCACGAAGGGTCTCTGGGCGATCGAGAATCAGTTCCGCTTCAATCCGGCGAAGCCGACGTCACTACTATATAGAAGGGACCGTCAGGGGAACTTCGTTCTCATCGGGGCCATGTACACCGCACCGAAGCGATACTCGGTCGCCGAGCTCGACGCGAGGGTTCCAACCAGCATTGCGCAATGGCACAAGCACGTGAACTGGTGCGTTCCGCGGCTCGGGTCCCGCTCGCGGTGGACGGAAGTGAAGAACGGCCGGCCGGTATTCGGGCCACTCGGTGTCAGCACCCGGGAGGAGTGTGACCAGGCCGGCGGGCGCTTTCACGAAGAGGTGCTGGGGTGGATGGTGCACGCCAATGTGTTCGAGAGCGACGTCTGGGGCGATCATCACATGCGCGGGGACGAGCTCGGAACGCGCGAGAACTAACTACCTGCCACAGAGACACAGAGAACAAACGGGCGCCCGCTTCGACTGGCCATCGGGCGCGACTATGTTTCGTCCATGAATCGACGTCTCCTTTCAGCGATCATCGGCTCTCTGACACTCCTCAGCTGCAGCAGCCGCAACGCACCGCCTGCTGCCTCGCCGCCGGACGGATCTAGCGGAGCTGGTGTCTCTCCTCGTCTGGTGCAGGCAGCTCAGGGAGAAAATCATTTTCGCGCAATTCGCCAGGTCACATTCGGCGGAGAAAACGCCGAGGCGTATTTCAGCAATAACGGACAGTGGCTGACGCTGCAAAGCACACGAGACGGCCATCCATGCGATCAGCAGTACGTGATGCGCATCGACGGAAGCGAGCTGCGTCGCATCTCCGAAGGACGGGGGAAGACAACCTGCGGCTGGTTTTTCCCCGGCGACCAGCGGCTCTTTTTTGCTTCGACGACGGCGCACGATTCCATCTGCCCGCCAAAGCCGGATCCGTCCCGTGGCTACGTCTGGCCGCTCGACCGGTACGACATCTACACGGTAAACCGCGACGGCTCCGGTCTTCGCCGTTTGACGTACAACAACGTGTACACGGCCGAAGGCGTGCTGTCGCCCGACGGCAAGCGAATCGTCTTCACGTCCCTCAAGGATGGCGACCTCGAGATCTACACGATGAATGCTGACGGCAGCGACGTCCGGCGTCTCACGAACACGCCCGGGTATGACGGCGGTGCGTGGTGGTCGCCCGATGGAAAGCGGATCGTGTATCGCGCGAATCATCCGACAGACTCGGTGGAGCTGCGCGCCTACCGGGACTTGCTGGCACAGCGGCTGGTAAGGCCCTCTAGGGTGGAGCTGTTCGTAATGAACGCCGACGGCTCCGACCAGCGACAGATCACCCGACTCGGCGGCGCGAACTTCGGCCCATCGTGGACACCGGACGGAAAGCGCATAATCTTCTCGTCCAATTATCTGGCTCCCCGCAGCGGCAACTTTGACCTGTTCCTCGTGAATGCCGATGGGACAGGACTCGAGCGGATCACGTTCGATGAGTCGTTCGATGGTTTCCCAATGTTCAGCCCCGATGGCACGAAAGTGGTGTGGGCATCCAATCGCCATGCGGCGAAGGCTGGCGAGACCAACGTGTTCATCGCTGACTGGCAATGACAATCCTCGGGAGTTAGCAACGTGAGCGACGGCGCCGCAATGATGATCGCGCTTCGAGTGATTCACATAGTCTCCGGGGTGTTCTGGGCGGGCACAGTGATGGTCATTGCGTGGTTTCTCCTTCCCACGGCGCAGGCGATGGGACAGCCCGGTGGAGCTTTCATGCAGCAGCTGATGTTCGGCCACCGGCTGCGGACGGTCATGCTTGGGTCGATGCTTCTGACGATTCTCTCGGGTCTCACGATGTACGGGTGGATTGCGATGGAGACGGATGGCGTGTGGGCGAGGAGCAAGATGGGGATGGTGATGGGGGTCGGTGCGATTGCCGCAATCATCGCCGGCGGAATCGGGGGCGGAGTCGTGGGACGTCAGGGCAGCAAAATGATGGAGCTGGGCGGAACCATTCAGGCGTCAGGAGGTCCACCGACTGACGCACAAAATGCTGAGATGGATTCATACCAGCGAAAAATCCGGAGTGCGTTCCGCATCATTGCTGTTCTTGTCGTCATCGCTACGATCTCGATGGCGTCAGCGCGTTACCTGTCGAGCTGGTAATCAGCTGAGATTTGGAGCAGGCTGAGCTCGTCGGCGCCGGCGTTGCAGCTGTCGCGCAAGCAGCCACACCGCCCAGATCCACACAACCCAAACAATCCGTTCAGCGATAGTCAGCGAAGCTACTGTCTCTGCGATGGCGACGGGAAGCGTGAGCGGCAGGGAGAGAGTTGACGCAAGAGTTGGCCGACGACGCTCGACTACTTTGACGGCGGTTCGCGGCCCAGTACGCAAAGCTGCGTCGATCGCCGCGCTCAATGAGTCCGGCGGCAGCTGGCGCCAGTTTGGTACAGTAACCAGCGTCCAGGCCGGAATCACCCATCCCCAGCCGTGGTTATTCGTTCCCGATACGAGTGCGAGGCCAAGCGAATCCGCTCGGCGAATTATCACGTTGCGATCGCGATCTGCCTGGGCGAGCCCGCGCGGCGATCCATCGGTGATCTCGATCGCGACGATGTATGGTGCGCTATCACGTGCCGCGGATTGAACGTCGACCAGAGGACCTGACAGCGCAGTGACGCTGGAAGGCAGCCGACCCGATAAAAGCCTGCCATTGAGCAGCCAGCGGCGCCGATCCATGAGAGTGACGCTGTCCGCGCTCGTGAAGCCCAGGAAGATCTGGAATGTTCCGCGATAGCGACCCTCGTATGCACTGAGCAGCACAACCCCGTCTCCCGAGCGCGCCGGATTACGACTGCGAGCCAGCTCGGCACCTTCGAACGAACGGTGATCGGATATGTAGGCTGCATCGAATCCCCCACGCTTGTGCCAGGTGCGGTTCGCTTCGGGCGAAAAGCTGTTGCGCGTGTCGTGTGAGGCGTTCGTGTGCGAGTGGAAGTCCACAACGACCAGACTCCTGTCACTGACGGAGATTCCCGCCATGGGTCGCGGAAGCGCAGCAACAGCGGCATAGAGGAGCGCCAACACTACGGTTGCGATCGCCGCCGATTTTACAGCAGATGCCCGCCGGCGACCGCTCGCTCTGGGTGTACGGATTGCTGGGAGGAAGACGGCCAGGGCGACGACGGTCAGCACGGCGGCCGCATGCTGCCCCGCCGAGAGGAGCCCGATCGCGTCGAGTAGACGCGACAGCGGCGAGAGCAGCACATAAGACGCAGGGAGCACCAGCTCTGCTTCGGGCGGTGTCATGCCCGTTACGGCGTCTCGCAACGACGAACGCCGAAAAAGTCCGCCGAGAATTATGACGCAGCTGGTGAGAACCGGCAGAAGGAGTCCGCCGCGCAAACCGAGCTTCAAGTCACTCGCCGCGCGACGGGGATCGACGCTTGCCGTTCTCCGCTGGAAGTTTGAAAGGGGCGTCGGGGAATTGAACCCCGCATCAGCCGCAAGCACCTGGATACATCGCGGGAATCGAACCCGCACTGCTGGCGATCCGAGTGGCACCAGCCACGCCACCACCTGCAATCTATGACATCAAAGCCTCGGTCCACCACCGCGGCACTTGTCATTAGACGCTCGAATCGAGTGAAGCGTTTGCCCGGAATTATCTCAGCGCAAACGCGACGACGTAGTCGCCGAGCGTAGTTCCAAGTCCACCGTGTCCACCGGCTGCGATGACGACTATCTGTCGTCCACTCGCCGGTGAACGATAAGTCATCGGTGTCGCCTGACCACCTGCGGGGAGTTTTCCCTTCCACAGCTCGGCCCCGGTCTGCGTATCGAACGCGCGAATGTAATCATCCATCGTCCCTCCCACGAAGATGATTCCACCAGTCGTTGTGATTGGGCCACCCAGGGAAATCGATCCCCACTTGTCGCTTCCCGAAACTGCGGCGAGTGACGGGATCATCCCAAGCGGCACTTTCCAGCGGATTGCGCCGCTCGACAGATCGACCGCCACGAGCTCTCCCCACGGCGGCGAATTGCAGGGAACACCTTTGGGGCTGAGAAGGAACCGGCGACTCATTCCGTACGGAGTGCCACGCTGGCTGGCGAAGTCGATTCCGAATCTTCTTCCGGAATCGCTGGCGGCGCGGAGATTGTCGCGAGGAATCACCCGCACGACCTGCACAAGTCGATTGACGCTGGTGACGAGAATGCCCTTATCAGTGTCGACGGATGCACCACCCCAGTTCGTTCCGCCAACGGAACCGGGATACACGACCGACCCTTCGTAGCTTGGCGGAGTGAAGATTCCCTCGGACCGTGTGCCCGTCATCATCGCTCTACACGCGGCGCGATCCTCGGCAGAAACACCCCAGGCACTGTCCGCTGCCATTGCGGTGCTTCCAACGAGATTTGGAGTCGCGACGGGAAATGGTTGAGTCGGCCACGCGGATTCACCGGTGACTTTGCTCGCCGGCACTGGTCGCTCCTCGACGGGAAGGAGTGGCTTGCCCGTCAGGCGGTCGAGAACGAACAGATGGCCCTGCTTCGTGGCGATTGCGACCGCCGGAGTCTCTTTTCCATCACGTCGCCAGGTGAAGAGCGCGGGGCTCGCCGCGACGTCGTAATCCCACAGGTCGTGATGAACTACCTGGAATCCCCAAACGAAATGCCCCGTTGACGCGCGGAGTGCGACTACGGAGTTGGCGTAGAGATCCTTACCCGGCCGCAGTCCACCGTAGTAATCCGGTGATGCACTGCCTGTCGGGATGAACACGAGGTCGCGTGCCGGGTCAGCCGAGAGGACTCCCCAGGCGTTGGCGGCGCGAGTGCGAGTGGCTGCTGCGGAATCCCATGTCTCCGAGCCGGGGTCACCACGCCGACGGGGAATCGGATCCCAGCTCCATCGTTTTGCGCCGGTGCGCGCGTCGAATGCGCGGACGGTTCCACGCTCGAGGTCGACTCCGCGGTTGTCGCCCATAGACGATCCGACTATTACTACGCCGCTGACGACTGCAGGCGGCGAGGTGACACCGTACTCGCCTTTCGCGACCGGACCGACGTCGAGCGTCAGGTCGATCGTTCCACCTGCGGCGAAGTCCTGACAGGGCTTTCCGGTGGCCGCGTCGAGCGCAATGAGGCGTGCGTCGATCGTCGGGAGAAAAATTCGGCGAGCACACACCGCATTCGGTTGCGCCGAGGGGTTGGACCATGCAGACACGCCGCGCGAGGCGAATGCTTCGCTGTATCTGATCGTCCGATCGATCTTCGAGTCGTAGCTCCAGCGCTCCGCGCCGGTCTCCGGATCGAGCGCGATGACCCGATTGAATGGAGTGCTCAGGTAGAGCGTTCCGGCGAAGAGAATCGGCGTCGCCTCGAAGGTGCTCTTTCGCGGGTAGACGGTGCCGTCGGACACATCACCCGTGCGATACCTCCAGACTTCGCGAAGGCCGCTGACGTTCGACTTGTTGATCTCCGTGAGGGGGGAGAACCGGGCGCCGCCGGGATCGCGACCGTACGCCGACCAGTCGCCCGCAGGAATTGCCGCATCATCAGTCCGGCTCGCGGCAGCAGCGCAGCCTGTTACCGCGATCAGGAGGGCTATGTGGAGCGTTCGTGGCGACACTGTTGGAGCTCGGGCGATAGTTTACTTAGCCTCGGGAGGGCTTAATGCCAACAGAAGAACATAAGGTTTCGGGAAAGAATCTACTCGACCGCGTGAAGCAGATTGTGCACGAAGGGAATGTGCGTCGGATTACGATCAAGAATCCGGAAGGCAGGGTACTGCTCGACATACCCCTTACCGCGGGAGTTGTCGGTGCTGTTCTTCTGCCGTTCTGGGCGGCTATTGGTGCTATCGCTGCATTGGCTTCGGATTACACTCTCGTCGTCGAAAGGAAGGAATAGAACCTGATACCCGTTGCCCGTACCTGTTGGCCGTTACCCGACGGCCGTTGCCCGATAGCGTTCCCGCTGCTCGCTAATAGTAACAAATCGCAACCAATTACTTTCGTAGAGTCGCTCCAGTGAGTTGAGCGATCCCACCTAGTGTAGTCTGCGCCGCGTTGAGCCCCAAGCGGAAGTCCTTGTCGCTGTAGGTCGAGTATAGATCTGTTGGCTGGTGCCATTGCGGGTCCCACCCTGCACCGATTTGCGTCCCGCGCTCGTTCTCGCGAAGACTGACGGCGGGAACAATGTCCATGAAAGGCGTCGAGTCGGTGTTCGTCATGTGCTGGCCGACTGTCGCCGGGTAATCCGTCGCGAACTTCTCGTTCGCATTGGCTAAGATCCAGGCGAGCTGCTGTGACCCCGAGGCCATTTTTGAATTGCTCTGGAATTCGATGTTCACGTCAGCTTCGGGACGCTGCTCCTTGCTCATCGTGCTGTCGGGGCGCGGCATGCCGTGGTCGAACAGCATCATGTCGTGCTGAATCATTCCGAGCCATTTCGGCTCCGGGTATTTCCCCGAGCCCGCAGGATTCTCCTTCCCCTGCAGTGCCTGACGCTGTGCGACGTACGCGCGGGCGCCGTTCAGTCCGGTCTCCTCGTTGTTCCAGAGAATGAAGCGAATCGAGCGGTCGGTCTGCACATCCGGACTGCTGAAGACTCGCGCCAGCTCCATCACGAGTGCCGTGCCCGAGCCGTCGTCGTTGGCCGCCTCGCCCCAGCCATGTCCATCCATGTGTCCGCCGACGATGTACATCTCATCAGGGTGGGTCGTGCCGATCTTGGTGCAGTAGACTTGCTGCCGCTCGCCCGGCGTGGTTGGCTGAGAGTTAAGTGCGCGGAGCTTCGGGTCTGGTTGCGCGAGTGAATCAGTGTTCACGCTGGTCCGCGTGCGGATTCCGCGCAGACGGCCACCGCCGACAGCGATGTTGGGGGCGCGGGCAACGGCAGGTGCCGGTGAAGCAGGCTGGTAGTCATAGGTAAGCCGCTCGGTGTTTGTGCAGCCGTAGCTCTTGAGCTGAGCCTCAATCCAGTCGACTGCCGCGCGATTGCGATCGGTTCCCTGACGGCGATCGCCGAATTGCGTGAGTCCCTTGATTGTCGATTTGTACCGTTCAAGGTCGAGGCGACCAACAAGCGCACGGATCGCAGCGGTGTCGCCGAATGACGGCGCTACAGGCGTGACACTGGTGGCAGGCGCCGTTGTGCGGGCGCACGCACTGAGTACTACGAGTAAGACAATGGCGCAGTGTGGAGTAGAACGCGCTGAGCCTGTGCGGGAACGGGAACCGAGTGCAACTATCATTGGCGAACGGCTGCGCGAGCGACCAGATAAGAGTGCAGTGCCCGGATCTCATCGTCGGTGAAATGACTGAGTCGCTTCCGCGCGACTTCACTCATCAACTCCAGCTCACGGTTGCCGAGAGCCTTGCCGGTTCTCATCAGGTGCGTGAACTGTTCGAGGGTGTAACCAGCGACGATCCGCAGATCTGGGCTGCCTCTCGGGTCTCCCTCGAGCTTTGCTCCGTGGCATTCGGTGCAGACCGTTCGTGCCAGATACGCGCCGTCGCTGTTGGCCTCGCCGGGCCGCAGAGATGACGCAGACGCCGCCTCGGCCTCGAGGACCTCGGCCGCAGTCGGCTTGAACTTCCCAACGGCGAGCCCGATGCGTCCGGCGGGGCCCAACGTCACGTCGCGCCGCTGGCCCTCGGAGGCCGGCACGCTTCGGATGTAGGCGATGATCTTGCCGAGGTCATCGTCCCGAATGGAGCTGTACATCGGCGAAGGCATTATGAAGACGCTTCGCCCGTCCGGTCGAACTCCGCGCCGGATGATGCGGACGAGGTCGGCGTCGGAGTATTCGCGTGCGGAGATCGTCAGGTCGGGTGCGGCTACCCGTCCGATGAGCGGCTCATCGAAAAGCACCTGTCCCTCGAGCTGCGAGCCGTGACAGCCCGTGCAGCCGCGGATCTTCGCCAAGCGCATACCTTCCGCGACTGATGGTGCATCTGTGGGGACGGTGATGTTCGCCGCCGGCTCCGTGTAGGTGCGCCGCACCACCCGTTCGGAGAGAGCGTATGCAGTAGTCGCAACGACAATCACGAGGACCACCAAGCCAAGCAGAATGTTTCTGAGCCACCGAATGGGGCGATTCATCGGCGTACCTGTTGGGTTTGGAAAAGCATGATGCCGACAACTGCTCCGGCGGCGATTCCTGCAGCGATGAGCCCGAGCGTCGTGACCACGACCATGGTCGCGCGCCGCGCGGCGTCGGGGGCACCGACGCGCCAGCCAATCGCATCCATCGTGAGAGCCACTGCCAGGAACGCGGCAGCGGCCGCGATTCCAGATCCTATTCCCAGGCGCGCAGCGAACCTGTTTCCATAGAGACCGCGGCCGAGCGTGAACGTGCCAGCGGTGGCGACCAGCAGTGTCGCGGTCACGAATAGCAGCACGTACACCTCGTGGATCTGCATTCCTCGCAATGCTGCTCGACCGACCACGAATGGCTCGGTCACTCCGAGAACGAGACCAATCGTGCCGAAGAGGACGGCAAGAAACAATGCACCGCGACGACTGATCGCCCCAACTCCCGGTTGCCCCGCGAGCCTGGTCATGTCGCGACCCCAGAGATTCATCGCCTGGAAGAGGACGGCCATGGCCATTGCCACCGAGAGAGTCCGGCGTGGAAAGACGGGCAGCGGAGCTCCCAGCGCGTCGATCGCGCCTCCAGCGGCAGCCGCGAGGAGCAGGCCGCCAACCACGTCGCGGGTAGTGAGGGCGGCCGCGCGGATGATGACTGGGCGCATCTGATCGATCACAATGGCGAATCGATGAGGTGCAGGCTGGTCACGGCGGGTTTGCAGATCAGCAGTCTACGATTCCGGGAGGGGTGACGCTACTTTCAAGGCTCGAAGTACTGCACCAAGCACCCTCGGAGATCGAGTTAGTTCGCGTGGCACCACAGTTCATATATGTCATGAAGGACCTCCGCAAGGTTGTCCCGCCGTCGCGGGAGATCCTGCGCGGGATCTGGCTCTCTTTTTATCCCGGCGCCAAGATCGGCGTGCTTGGCGCCAACGGCGCGGGCAAGTCCACCGTGCTCCGAATCATGGCTGGTGTCGATCACGACTTTCAGGGCGAAGCGTGGCCGCATGAGGGAACGCGCATCGGCTTTCTGTCGCAGGTGCCTGAGCTCGACTCGTCGAAAAATGTCCGTGAGAATGTCGAAGAGGCCGTGAAGGCGCAGCGCGATCTTCTCAAGAAGTTCGAGGAGATCTCGATGAAATTCGCCGAGCCGATGAGTGATGCCGAGATGGAAAAGCTGCTGGACAGCCAAGGGAAGGTGCAGGAGAAGATAGATGCGGCGAATCTCTGGGAGCTCGACCGGAAGATCGAGATCGCGATGGATGCGCTGCGTCTGCCTCCGGCGGATGCCGAGATCGATACGCTGTCAGGGGGCGAGA
>DASQFN010000109.1 GCA_035633115.1 Gemmatimonadaceae bacterium
AGATGGTCGAGCTGGCGCTGAACGTTGCCTGGTACAACTCGGGCGTCCGCATCATGGGCGCGCTGAAAATCGATCTCGAGGACGGCTACCGCCGTCCGCGATCTTCCTGACAAAGAAGCGATCCAATCCATGGGAGGAGAAATGCCTAAGGGCCCGACGCATAATAACTGCTGCATAGTTTTGGATGGTGGGCGTCGGGCTACAGCATGTGGGCGGGATATCAGTAGCTGCGACCGAGCTGCTTTTTGAGCTTTTTGATACGATGGCGTTGGTAAGCAGCGATCTGCCGGAACAGCGGCGTATGTCTGTCAAAGCCCAGATGGGTGATGGATACGAAGTGCGGGGACCTGGTATCCGAACCGCCGATGTCCAAGCCACACACAATGCCTCCTTCTTCCCCGGTGGTGTCGCGTATGTGGTGGAAATTCCCGATTGGCGGTCTCCAGGCTGGTTGAGGGTGGGCCGCTTCAGGCGGCGAAGTCAAGGGTTTCGGGGTCGAGGGGCTGAGAAAGGGTCTCCCATCCATCGACCTTGCGCATCACGATCTGGCCGGATGCCAGGAGCGCCCAGAACAGCATGGGCGCCGTCTCGGCGTCGGGCAGCACGGTCTGGGTCTTGATCCGGCGCTTGAACTCCTCGTTCAGCCGTTCAATGGCGTTGGTGGTGCGGGCGGATTTCCACTGCGACCGGTGGAGGCGGGTGAAGGTGAACAGCCGGTCCCCGGCTTCCTCGAGACTATCGGCCACGGCCTTGCACTTCAGCCGCCATTTGCGGAGGAACGCCTCGCGGCGTTTTTCGATCTTGGCCTTCGTCTCGGCGTAGAGCATGTCGCGGTAATCCTCGGTCAGTTCGTCGTGCAGGCGCCTGGGCGCATGGGCGAGGAGGTTGCGGTGCTTGTGAACCGCGCAGCGCTGGACAGGCGCATCCGGCCACAGCTCGGCCAGCCAATCGTCGGGAAAACAGTCCCCCGGACTGTTTTCTGATCCTCCTCATACCTCGAGGCCGGGAGCGCCGTCGACGATGACGAACTCCGGCGCTTTCAGGCCGCGGGCGTCGAGATCATCGAGAAACGCCCGCCAGGCCGCCTTGCTCTCGCCGCCCATGTCCCTGATCGAGAGCAGGATCTTCTGCCCGTCCCGGCGCACGCCAATGGCCGCGAGCACTGAGATCGCGGTCGCTTTCCGGTCGATCCGCGTCTTCACCACGGTGCCGTCCAGGATCAGCCGCACGATGTCTTCGCCGGTAAGGTCGCGGGCGCACCACGCTTCCCAGTCGGTCTTCACCTTGCGCCACGCGCGGCTGACCACGTCCTTGCTCACGGCCCCTTCGAACACGCCGAAAAGGGCGCGCTTCACTCGCCGCGTGTTGGTCCCGGCGAGGTACACCGAGGCGATCAGCGCCTCCGCCTTCTTCGTGAGACGTTGATAGCGACGCAGCGCCTTCGACCGCCATTCGCTGGCCTGGCCGTCGTCGCCGATCAGGCGCGCCCGCGGCACCTTCACCGTCTCGGTGCCGAACGTGCCGATGACCTGACGTTCCCGGCACCCGTTGCGGTGGCCCTTCGCACCCTCGGAGGGGCGCTCGTATCGCCCGCGACCGAGCGCAGCCCGCAGTTCCTCCTCGAGGATCGCTTCTATGAAACTGCGAACCCGCTGGCGAACCCCGTCCTCAAGCGGGTCGAACGCGCCATCACTGGCCAGTAGCGCGAATGTCGAGGTCTTGGTATCGTCCTTCATGGCGTGATCTCCATGGCGGTTCCCGCCGCCGGTTGGTGTGTCGTTCACACCCGGAGATTACGCCGCCAAAGAATTTCCACCACATTCGCGACACCACCTCTTCCCCAGCGTAGAAGATGCTCACAACGCTACAGCTGTCAGGAATCGATAAATCGGGAGACTGCTTTGACAACGTTCGAATGAGGTTCTGAGAGAGCCTCGTTTCAACGGGCAGCGATGCTTTCAGCTCTACAAGGAGGCGATCGGTTTTTTCGGGGTCGTCGATCATTAATAATTCTCGCGTCCGAATGCATAGCTGTGGGTATCGTCGGATGCGGCTATTGTAGGGGATATCGTGTAGTTCCACTCACCATGGAAGCCATCGCGGTCAATATTGATGGCGGCCATTTCGGCGTCTGAGACCTTGATGGCTTTGGGGTAATCATTTTCGTCGAGGCAGCACTGCACGTCGAGCCCGGTGCTCGTGGTGGTCGCCCCGATCAGCTGGATGATGACCTCGTGGCTGATCAGCGGCTTGCCACGCCAGTTCTGCGTGATGAAGGCGAATAGCCGATGCTCGATGCGGTTCCATTTGCTCGTGCCGGGTGGGTGGTGGGCGACGGTAATGGAAAGTCCGGTTTCGTTGGCGAATGTTTGCAGCTCGCGCTTCCACAATCGTACGCGCGCTCCGTTGCTGCCACCGCAATCTGCTGTGATCAGGAGGCTCGTAGCGCTGAGATAGCGCTGCCGCCCCAAGGCGCGCCACCACCGCCGGATGCTCTCGACGGCGAAGGCTGCGGTATCATGATCGATACCAACATTAACCCAGCCGGAGTTGGCCGCGATGTCGTAGAC
>DASQFN010000110.1 GCA_035633115.1 Gemmatimonadaceae bacterium
AAATTGGCAAGATCGTGCAGCAGATTAATGCCATGGGCGTCTCAGTTATTCTCGTCGAGCAGAACGCCATGCTCGCCCTTACCATCGCCCAGCGCAGTTACGTGCTGGAAACCGGCACTGTTGTCATGCAAGGCGAGGCCCAGGAGTTACTCCAGGATGAAGGGGTGAAGAAGGCGTACCTGGGGATGTGAACAGTGAGCAGTACATCCACATAGGTATGGCAGCATCGGCTGATTTCGAGGGTACAGAGAGGGTAGAGTGGAAATTCACATTGACCCGCATACCCTGGAGCGTGCCGAAGAACGTGGCACAAATCCAGAAGAAATCAGCGACGTGATCAGCACAGGCTTCTCCATTCCGGCAAAGCATGGACGGATCGGGAAGGCCAAGATTTACGATTTTACGCGCTTAAGACCTCTACTTTCGCGTGAACCGGATGGCCATATCGCGAATTCTGCGATAGGCTGTACCGCATGGCAACAACACTCACACTCCGACACGAACGAGTTGACGACATTCCGTTGATCATTGGCGTGGCCAACCGGCTGCAATTGGCCGAGGTCCTTGACCGTCATCTGGGTACGCACAGCCTACAAGAGGGGCTGAGCAACGGCTGGCTCATCGTGGGCTGGCTCGCCTATATCTTGTCCCACGCGGACCATCGTAAGTCAGCGGTCCAGGCATGGGCCAACGCGATGCCCCACACCTTGGAACACCTGCTGGGCCAACCCATACGCACGGTGGAGTTCAGCGACGACCGTCTGGGCCGCGTCCTGCGCCGGCTCAGTGACGCCACGGCATGGGAGGCCATCGAGCGCGACCTGTGGGCAGCGACCGTGGCCGTATACGAGCTCGCGCTGACAGGGATACGCCTCGACAGCACGACGAGCTATGGCTATCACCAGGTGACCGACACCGGCATTATGCAGTTGGGGCACAGCAAGGACCATCGCCCCGACCTGCCGCAACTGAAGTTGATGGCCGCCGCCGCGCAGCCGTCGGGCCAGCTGATCGCCTGCGATGTCCACCCAGGCCAGTGTGCCGATGATCCGCTCTACACCCCCCTGATCCAACGGGTACGGAAACTCTTGGGACGCACGGGCCTGCTGTATGCTGGGGACTGCAAAATGGCGGCGTTGAGCACGCGGGCCGAACTCGCCGCACACCAGGATTACTACGTGATGCCCTTGCCGCGCACGAGTGAGACCGCGGCGCAGTGGACGCAATGGGTGGACGCTCTCGTGGACGGCCCACAGGAGGCCACGCTGCTGTGGGACGGGGCATGCCTGCTGGGTGCTGGCTACGAGTGTGAGCGCCCACTGAGCGCGCCCGTGGATGGACAGCCAGTGCACTGGACCGAACGGGTCCAGGTCGTACGCTCGCGCGCCCTGGCCCAGCGCCAAGAGGTGACGCTGGCGAAGCGGTTGGCGGCCGGCGAAGCGGAGTTGCGCGCCTTGACCCCTGCCCCGGGTCGGGGCAAGCGCCAGATCCGGGACGAAGCCGCGTTGCAGGCGGCCATTGCGAGCGTGGTGGCGCGGCACGACGTGGCCGGGCTGCTGACGGTGACGTGGATGCGGCACGAGACACCGCAGACGTACTATGTGGGCCGAGGTCGGGGTGGCCCTCAGCGTTTGACGCACACCGAGGTGGACGTCCGCTACGTCATCACCGACGTGCAACGGAACGAGGCGGCCCTGGCGGCTCGGCGGCATCGGCTGGGCTGGCGTGTCCAGGTCACCAATGCACCAGGGGACATGCTGTCGCTGACGGAGTCTGTGGTGCACTATCGGGGAGGCTGGTCGTTGGAGCGGGATTTCCATCTCGTCAAAGACCTCCCCTTGGGCCTCAGCCCCTTGTTTGTGTGGAAGGAGGAGCAGATGACGGGGATGACCCAGCTCCTGACCTTGGCGCTGCGCCTGTTGACCCTGCTCGAAACCCAGGTGCGGCGGGGCCTGGAGCACACCCAAGAAGTCGTCGCCGGCCTGTACGAGGGCCAACCCACCCGCACGACGAGCCGACCGACGGGCCAGCGGATCTTGCACGCCTTTGCCCGAGCGCAGATCACCTTGACGCGTACGGAGGGAGGGACTACGATCTGCTGGCATCTCACGCCACTCTCTCCATTGCACGAGCAACTGTTGCGCCACCTCGGCTTGCCTCCCTCCCTCTACACGGCGCTGGCTGACAATTCATCATAGGCCGTATAGATTCACGCGAAAGTACAG